>CAKZLX010000723.1 GCA_937127265.1 uncultured Pseudomonadota bacterium | reverse complement strand
AAGAGACTACACGTTTACTCGATGGCACCCATCCAACCACACAAGGGCGTTTGCAGATGTTGGCACAAGTACAAAACATCTTGTTGTTGTAACGCCACAGAAATAATAAATGAATGTATTCAACACGACTTGGTTTGAGACCATGATGGTCTGATCCGGTTGGATGGTCAATTTTGGTGAGTGGTGAGGACTATATGAAAGATGCCAATCAATATCGTGAATTAACCGTAGCGGCAGTCACATTGGGTGTTCTACAAGGGATCATTCTCAATGTCGCATTTGTCTATGCTGCCTTGACACTGGGATTTTCCATTGGTGGCTCGACAGTGGCCGCCATCATTGGCTACGGGTTGTTGCGTGGGGTTTTGAAAAAAGGAACCATCGTTGAAAATAACATCAATCAAACGATTGCCTCGGGAATTAATACCGCTGGAACCGGTGTGGTGTTTACGTTGCCAGCCCTCTTTATGTTGGATGCCAAAATGCGTGCCGACACTGGTGTAGGGGTGTTGGAAGAAGAGGGTGCTTGGATGCAATTGCTCAGTGGGATTACACTGGGTGGAATCGCTGGGTCTATTTTGGGGGTGGTGTTAATCATCCCTTTGCGTAAGCAAATGATCGCTTTGGATCGTTTGCAGTTTCCTTCTGGTGTGGCGGTGGCTGAAATTTTAAAAACCGGTGGTGCCAGTCTCGAGAAGTTTCGTTTGCTACTGATTGGCGTGGCGGTTGCTGGATTGTGGAAACTGATTTTGGCAACAGGGATTATTGATCGCCCTGGTATTTTAATGAATGAAGAATTGAACATATCTTTTGGGATTATTCCGGATTATTTTGCACCGGTTCTCTACTTGTCTTTGATGAACGTGGCCGCGGGACTGTTGTCTGGAAAAGGTGGCGTACCATTCTTTATTGGTGGGGTATTGGCATGGTGGATTGTCTCACCGATTGCGGTTCAGTTTGGGTGGGTGGTTCCCCAAGATTTATACCAATTGGCATCCTATCAAGCTGGTTCGATTGCTGATGGTACCGAGACATTTTCTTTGTTGCACGGTTCGATGATTCGACCACTGGGTATTGGAACCTTGGTTGGCGGTGCGTTGATGGGAGTTGTGACGGCTTTTCCCGCAATACGAAGTGCCTTTAAATCTTTGGCTTCGGCTGCCAAGTCCAATTCTGTTACCAGTACAATCGGTGGCGATGAGTTATCGTTAAACGTGGTGATTGGCGGTACGGTGTTGGCGGTGGTGCTGTTCTTCTTCGCCTCTTATATGACGCCTGGTGTTTCCTTTGTTCAAGCGCTGATTTCAGCAACTGTTGGCACCATTTGGCTGGGCGTTGCCGGTTTGATTGTTGCCCAGTCCACCGGAATGACTGATATTTCTCCGATGAGTGGAATGGCTTTGATTTCGGTAACCTTGATGATGTTCTTACTCAACAACAATGTGGCTGCCGCAATGGTGGTTGGGGTTGCCGTTTGTGTGGCTATTGGTCAAGGTGCCGACATGATGCAGGATTTGAAAACGGGATTTTTGGTTGGAGCGCGTCCCATTAAACAACAAATGATTCAATTTTGTGTGACTTGGATTGGTGCTGTGGTGGCGATCGCAGTGGTCTATTTAATTTGGTCCAGTGGCCCCAATGGCGCCAATGGTTTTGGTCCCAACACTGCCTTTCCAGCACCCCAAGCAGGGGCGTTGATGGGGATTGTTGATGGTGTGATGAATGGTAATATTCCAGTCGATAAATATTTCTTGGGTGGAACGATAGGCGTGTTGCTTGGTGGTGCACCGGTTGGTGGTCTGGGTGTATTGGTCGGATTGGCGATGTATCTGCCATTTTCGATTACCTTAGGTTATGGTGCGGGTTGTTTTATCAATATGTTCTTGATTCGACGGTATGGCGAAACGAGGGTGATGGGAAATCTGGTGCCACTGGCTGCAGGGTTAATTGTTGGCGAAGCCTTGATGGGCGTTGGCTACACGATTTATCAGATTCTTACAGATTCGGTGGGTGAAGAAACCACGATGCTGTTGTTAGATTGGGTCGGAGGTGTCTATGTTTAATCAACGTTGGGTTGGTATCATTCTCTATGGGCTGGGAATCTGTATCGCTACGATTGGGGCCTCTAAACTGCCCGAAGAAGGAGAGACATGGTCTGAGATACTCTATTGGTTCAATGATGGGGTGATTTTAACCTTGTTGGGGTTGTGGATTTGGCGTCAGTCGGATGATGAAAGTACAGACGATGAAACCAAAGAAAAACGCAGCCCTTTCGATCTGATACGGGATATTCAACCGATTTTGGAAGACTTGTATCGAAATGTGGATGATTTGGAGTGTTATCAAATCCAAGAGTATGTCAAAATCCTACAGGTGCAATATTTGTTAAAGCTTGAGCGCCAACGTGGATTGATTCAGGATCGCATTGGATTGGAAAAATCAGCGGAACTGTTGATCGCGATCTCTTATGGAGAACGAGTGATCAATCGAATTCTATCGGCGGCTTTGGATGGTCATCACGACGAGGCGGTCGAATGTACCGAAGAAGCACATGCGGCTTTCAAAGAAGTCTTAGAGATGTTCAACGCATTGTGGTTCCAAGAAGTGTCACCGCAGGTCACAAAAGTGTAAATTTTTGTTTGCCTACACGGCATTTTGTTCTACATCAATATTGAGTGCAATGAGGCACCAGTGGTGTTATCACTTCCCCTTTTGACAATACTAAAGTGGTACATCACAGACTTGGATGGGTTTTTCTCCTTTACCGTCCAAGTCTCTTTTTAATTTTGTTGGGTTTATGGTGTCGTCTTGATTGGCTGTGGACGTTCTACAAGCGCATAAGACCACAGTTCGTTCTCTTTACTCCAATAGCCGATCTGTTGGTTGGTGACTTGCCAAACGGTATGCTGATGGTCAGGCAATTGTACAGGGTGTAGCCATAGGATATCATTGTTTTGGTTGGTGAGGAGTGGGCGTTTGTCTTGTACTCCACCAATGTAGAGATTTTGCTCAACCAGCCAGATATCGTGGAGGTCGGCATTGCTGAACCATTCCTTAGCAGTCTCAATCTTGGTACCTTGAAGAGAGATGGATTGCCTCCTGTATTGTGATTTGTTGTCAACCGTTTTCTGACGCAGGGTGATCAGGTGTAAACCGTGGGTTTCCGAGATGCCAAAGCTGATGTCTCGTAATGTTTCGGTGGGGCGAGTTTTGAGGATAGCGACAGAATTCGGAGGGAGCGCATCGATCTTGGGATCGCCAACTTCTGTCAGGGCAAACAGCCAGGCTTCTTTGTTGGTCTGGGCAACTATCAACGGTGTATTGGCTTGGTTGATGGCATGCAGTGTCTGCGTCGGTTTCTTACCGGTATAGACCTTGCGAAATGTAGATTGCCCAGCATTGGTGACATAGATGACGTGTAAGGTTCCAGTATCGCTGTCGCCTTTGGGTACCCAAATCGGAAAGAGAAATCGTCCTTGGTCGTCCGTGAAAGGAGTGCCTATCGGTTCAAAATCTGGCCAGGGGATCGATATTTGTAGGCTGTTGCCCAGTCGCCTATTGGCAATTTTTTGAATGTGAAGGTTTTGTTTTTGTACCCAATACAGGTGGTGTTCAGAGCCCAAATGAATACTGGAGCCAAAATGACTGTGTAGTGGTGTCGAAGTGAAATAGCGTGGTTCTTCCAATCCTACAAACAGATGTTGTTGGTCATCAGCGGTGCTTTGCCAAACCATTTCTGTGGGGGAGATGAACAGTGAGTCTCTGAGGGCATTGGTATCCAGTCCCTGTTGTTGAAAGGGGTGTACGGTTACCGAGGTTTGAAAGGGGGCCGTTGATAGTGGTGTTTGTATCGATACGGAGTAGGTGTTTGTGGACCAGGCTTGGGCATTGGGAACCTCAAAACGGTACTCTTGTACTTGGCGAGGCCTCAAGGTGAGGGTTTGTTCTTGAGCATTGGAGGGCTTGCTGCTGCGTAGACGTTGTTTTCCGGAAGGACCATTGGTTTCAAAGGATACTAGCCAACGATTGCGACCAAGGTCTGGGATGGCTTCAGCGGTTTCAGAGGTGTTGAGAAGTTGTAAATCAACATAGAGTGGTTGTCCTGCAATGTGGTGCTGAGGGATTGAATAGGTGACTTCAACATCGGCAAGGGCGTAATTTAGCAACAAGAGTGCGATCATTTGTTCATCTCCAAGAAATGCAAAGCGTCTTCTTTGGTGTGGATTCGTTCTTCGATTTGTTCGGTGCGGACTCGATCCATCCAGTGTCCAATCTCTGCACCTTTGTATCCAAGGGCGATAATCTCGTGTCCACTGAGTAGTTTGGGAAGGGGGGCATCCATCAAACCCCGGTGGGTGGCTTGCATACGATTGTCATCGAGGGTTGGTGTTGGTGTATGGGCATAGGCGACATCACATAAAAAGTCCAAAGCAAACCATTCAGCGCAACGGTTTTGGACGATTCGACTATGGGTTTGTTGTAATAAAGGGGTACTGTCCTTGACCACCATCACTGCAGTGGCAATTGGAAAGCCCATAAAGCGTTCAATCGATAATTGTGTCAACAGAGCCGCAGAGTCTTCAGGTGAGAAGGGGAGCAGCATCAGACTCCAGAACAGTCCCATGTCGCGTCCAGCATCTTCTGTGCGAAAAGAGGCTCCTCGTTGGAGACTGGCGATTACGTTGTTTTTTGCTGTTGTGTCGAGTGTGGCATAAATTGGAAAGTAACGTTGTAGCGCACCAAACTGGAACATCCATTCAATCGCAATGTGTGGTTGAGGACTTTTGCGCCAAGCCTTGGTAAATTCCGTCCAGACTCGTTCTTTGGAGAGTTCTAGAAAGCGCTCTTCTTGGGTCAGTTGGGCACATAACTCTTGCAATTCGGGTGCAATCGTGCAGTTTAGGCGGGCGGCAAATTGACAGGCTCGAAAAACACGTAGAACATCGGTTGAAAAATGGAAAGGATCGGTGGCGCGAAGTATGCGGTTGTTGAGGTCTGCGATGCCCTTAAAAGGGTCGATGATCTCATGGGTTAACACATTGTAGGCCATCGCATTGATACGCAGATCTCGACGTTGAGCGGCGGCATGGATCCCAACATGGGGTGCAGGCTCTCCATCGACTTGCGGAATGGCTATATCCACTTCTTGCTCTTCTTCAAATCGAGGCAGGAGTTTCCACACCCCAAATTGTCGTCCGACCTCTTTGGCTGGTGGAAAATTTTGGATGGTGGCTTCAAGGGTATCGGGACTGATACCGTGTACTTCTAAATCAATGTCTTTGGACTCAATGCCCAGTAGATGATCGCGCACCGCACCACCGGTCACAAAAGTGCTTCCTCCGAGCATCCCAATTTGTTTGGCAAATGCCATAATCCGACTCGGAAAATTGATCGGGGTAGGGCTCATGGTGTCATCTCCAAGTGTGGTGGCAAACTAAATCGTAGTTCTGAACAGCCATATGTACTGGGGTTCAATCGAATGACTGTATGCAAGGGTATCGACAGTCTTGGAACCTCCTCTTTGCTTTTGTTCATGAAGTATCCATAGATGACCCGTAAGATGGCTTGGTGTGCGACCACCAGTACAGGTGTGGAACGATGTTCTAGTGCCAAAATGATGGGTTCAACACGTCGAATGACATCTTCGTAGGATTCACCTTGGGGATAGCGATAGCGAAGTTTATCCGTAGAACGCCCTTCGAATACCATGGGATATTGTTGACTGATCTCTTCATAGGTCAGTCCATCACAAAGCCCTGCCTGAATCTCATCCAAGATCTTCCATCGCTGGATCGGTCTTCCTAAGCGAGAGGCGGTTTGGATCGTTCGGGTCAGTGTACTGGTCCACACCTCTTCGACATCGACATCTTGCATAAAGTCACTCAGAGAGTTGGCATAGAATCGACCATTCGGGCTGAGGTTGGAATCACCACCGACTCGGTTTTGGGTGTTGTAAATACTCTGCCCATGTCTGGTGAGCCAAATGGTGGTGGGCATCAAATTTAACTGGGTCACCAAATGGGCTACTTTGATTAAGATGGGTCCTGAGATACGGTGTAAAATGACTTTGCGACCAGCATCAATGATTTTGATCCACGGTGTGGGTCCATCTGTCAGGGGTTCATAAGAACTCAGATAGTGTGCAATCCTTGCCTTGAAATCAGTGAGGGCTTCTTCTTTGGAGGCGTGCACATAATCGGGAGAGGTGAGTTTACTTTGGGTAATATTGGCATCAATGATAGACTCATCTTCACAGATCGATTCAATAAAGGCGGTATCAATCCTATGCTTTTGGAGTTGTTCGAGAAGCCAGTTTCTCCGTGCCAAGGTACTGTTGGTGGCATCGAATACGGCTACCTCGCCACCTTGTTTGAGCCAAGTGAGCATGTCACCGAGCGCACTGTTTGCCGCTTGGTGTCGTGCTTTCAGTCCAGCCTCATTGTTGGGGGAGAAAAAATGGTGGGGGACATCGGCACCACTTTGTTGACGACGGTAATTTCCCACGTTGAAGACTTTACTACGGTGACCGAGCCAGTCGAGATGGCGCGCGATGCGTCTGGCAGTATAGGTTTTTCCGCGTGCAGGTAGTCCGACCATAATCAATACAAGTGACATTATTTTTTCTTTCCAGTCTTTTTGGTGGCTGTTGCAGGTGTTGTATCTCTCCAAATCCCCATCGCCTTACACACTTTGGTGGCTTCGACGATGGATAGTCCCAGTTTTGAACAGATGGGGTTCAGTTGAAAGGGATTGGTGTGCTTCCAACGAATACCATCGATGACATCTGCTCGAATAGTATAGCCTGCATATTGGTAATACCCCATCTGTTTTGCTAAACCCTTAGGCCACTTTGGCTTGAAACAAACGCGATGCTCAGGGAGTTCTGGTTTTAAAATGATATCGTGCCACAAGGCATATAAGACAAAACGAATGTGTTGATATTTGGTTTTAAAGACATCTTTGTGGTATTGAAAATGTTTGCCACAAACAATCCCACAATGTCCAAGTTGTTTGCGTTTTTTGGCGTTGGGTCGTTTGTTTTTGTGGAGTTGAATCACACCGAGATTCTTTCGCAATTCAAACCGTTCAGCACGGGTGGCCTCATGGTCTTTTTGGTAAATGCCCAGAAAAGTTTGGATTTGCTCTTGGAGCCAACCTTGTACATTGATTTCAATTTGTCGGCGTTGTTTGGCATCCAATAAGTCCATCGATTTGATGATGATTTGGGGTTCGCGAATGGATGTTCCTTTGCGTAACTGTGCCAAGGCTTGGTGACCATAACAGATTTGAAACTCTTGGTTGATGGTCCATTGGTTGTGCTGTAAAATCTGTCGATAGATGTTGTGGGCGGCTTGTAAGAAGTGTTGTCGCCCTAACGAACGGACGGTTTGAAAGCCAAAACGCCCTTGAGCGGCGGCGCTAGAAATAAAGGACAGTGATTCAAAAACTCCTAGTCGCATCGTCTGACACCACAATTCTTCGCCCTCGACGACAACATTTTTGGGTGTGGCTCGTTCTTGGACTTGCCCCATTTCATCGACAAATCGTTCAGTCAGCCGTTGGTGGACGGTTTCGGAGAGTTCATTTTCTAACTTTTTGAGATACGGGTGCCAATAATCGGCATTGGGTAACCAGTCTGGTCGTTGTGCGATGTAATTCCAAGTGCGGATTCTCGCCATGTTGTCTAATAGTTTGGGAATGTCCCCAGCCATGTTTTTGAGTTTTTCCAATTCCCGCGTGACCCACAATGTAGAAAGTTCACCCTGTTCGACCAGTTGCAAAAAAATCCGTTTGGTCAAGTGGAAGTGGTGGGCGTGACTTTGCCCTGCATAATCCGGAATCCGAGCCACTGACCACAGCAGTTTAAGGGTTTCAGAGCGAGAACACAGTTTGTGAATACCATCATCTTTTAACAAATGGTTCATCGTCAATTCATCGAGTGCTTCTCGTTGGGGAATCAAACGACCAGAGAAGGGACGTTTTTGTAGAGAATTCCAAAAATGGTCGAGACTTTCAAAGGAAATATCAGAATTGCGGTAATAAATCTTGCGTACTGGGGCAAAGATTTGTTCTTCAATCGCTTGTACGGCGGCATCGGTCAACCCACCTCTTTGAGCGGCATCAACAGATAGATTGAAGGTTCCACCTTGTTTGAAACGACCAGCACGTCCGGCGATTTGCCCCATCTCTCCCAAGGTTAGATAGCGATAGTCTTTGCCATCGAATTTGCGTAAAGAGGCAAAGCAAACGTGCCGAATGTCGAGGTTGAGTCCCAATCCAATGGCGTCGGTGGCGATCAGTGTGTCGACCTTTCCGGTTTGGAACAGTTCCACTTGAGCGTTTCGTGATTGAGGAGACATCGCCCCCATCACCAGTGCCACACCACCTTTGGCAATTCGCATTCGATCCGCCAGTTCATAGAGGTGGGTAATGTTAAACGAGACAATCGCAGTTCGTTTGGGCAAGGCGGAGAGTCTTTTTGGTTGCACGTAACGCAAGGGACTCATTCGCTCTGAACGTTTGATATCCACTGTGGGTACCAGTGTTTGTAAAATGTCGCTCATGGTGTCGGAGCCCAGAAACCAAGTTTCCACAGTCCCGCGGGCGTTTAGGATTCGATCGGTGAAGATGTGTCCCCTTTTTGGATGGGTTGCCAACTGGATTTCATCGACCACCACAATCGGGACGGTAATGTCAGAGGGCATAGATTCAACCGTACAGACATAATAGCGTGGACGGTTAGGGATGATCCGTTCTTCTCCTGTCAACAAGGCTACATCGCGAACATGAGTCTTGGCGACCAATCGCTCATAGACCTCACGAGCAAGCAGACGCAGTGGAAGCCCGATAATACCGCGTTTCAATTCGAGCATTCTTTCCAAGGCGCGGTGTGTCTTACCCGTATTGGTTGGACCCAAGTCGGCAAAGATTAGAGAACCATTATTCGCTTGTCCCCATTTTCCAAACTTTCCACGCATAGTCTCTCCGATGCCGTATAGAAGCCAAAAAGTGTATTCAACTTTTAGCGATTGTGTTTGGAACCCTTGTGTCCTTTGTGTTTATGCCGTTTGTTTGGCTTGCTTTTTTTACCATTCTTCGAAGATGATTTGTCACTGGATTTACTTTTGGCTTTGGTCAGCGGTTTGTGTGGTGCTCCTGTGGACGGAGGGTAGACTTCATGAACCCACTTGCGGTATTCTTCAAACTTGCCTTCGATAATGCTCTGACGCATATTGGCCATAAACTTGGCAAACCAGGTGAGGTTGTGAATGGTAGCCAACGTGGCACTCAATATCTCTCCGATTTTAAATAAATGATGGAGATAAGCACGGGTGAAGTTTTTGCAAGTGTAGCAATCACAGGATGTATCTACGGGGTACATGTCATTTTTGTATCGAGAATCGGTGAGTCTCATTCTACCTTGCGTGGTGTAAAACATACCCGACCGAGAATGTCGAGTTTGGATGACGCAATCAAACATATCGACACCGCGGGCAACACCTTCCACCAAATCAATCGGTCGTCCCACACCCATCAGATACCGAGGGTATTCAGGTGGCATGTGTGGCGTGGTGAAGTCCAAGATATCACACATGATTTGGTGCCCCTCTCCTACAGATAGACCACCGATAGCATAGCCATCGAATCCAATGTTGGTGACTTGTTTGACCGATTTTTGGCGTAAATCTTCAAAGAAACCACCTTGGACAATTCCAAAGAGACTTTGATCGGGCCGCTGGTGAACATCTTTACAACGTTGCTCCCATCTGGCTGTTCGATCGACTGAGGCGGCAGTTTCTTTTTTATCTGCACCATAGGGTAAGCACTCATCAAACACCATAGCGATGTCACTGCCTAAGGCTTGTTGGATTTCCATAGAGACTTCAGGAGACAGAAATGTTTTCTGTCCATCGACTTCATATTGAAACGTAACGCCTTCTTCGGTGACCACTTTGGGTAAGGAAAAGACTTGGAAACCACCAGAGTCGGTCAGGATGGGGTGTTCGACATGCATCATTTTGTGAAGACCACCATGTTTGGCAACCAGTCGATGCCCGGGACGTTGGGATAAGTGATAGGTATGGGCCAAAATGATTTGCGAGTTGGTTGGGTTGAGATGCAGTGGACTG
>CAKZLX010000722.1 GCA_937127265.1 uncultured Pseudomonadota bacterium | reverse complement strand
CAAAAACCGATACATCTCCACACAGGAAATGGGCTGGACATCCTATGCGCTTGCCCAACGGGTTCTCGGAGACAATAACTGGAAGGCACCTACACTCAGTCAAAATGGCAAGAAACTCTCGCCAACCGAAGACCTCAAAGGAAATCGTTCTTGGTCGGTGTGGGACACCAAACGCAATGGAAACCAACTCTCTCTCAAAGGAGGTGGTTCCGAAGGGTATCTGATCATTGCCTCCGAAGGTGTCAAAACCGATGGTGCTTATGAATATGGTGATCACAGTATTGAAATCACGCGTACCTACAAGAACTTGGACAACACACCCTTTAACCCTGAAACCCAACAATTGGGCGATGAAGTTATCGTAGTCCTTACCCTCACCAATTTGACCTATGACAGCCTCAATGAACTCGCCGTTGTCGACCGTGTTCCTGCTGGATGGGAAATCCAAAATCCCAACTTACAAGATAATGCTTCAACATTTGCCGGTTACAGCGAAAAGGCATCTTGGGATTCGGAATATCTCAGCATTCAAGATGATCGCATTGAAATATTTGGTGATTTGGGTGGTAAACAAAGTGTCAGCCTTATTTACATGGCACGGGCAACCACCAGTGGAAACTTTACCATCCCACCAGTCAGTGCCGAATCCATGTACGATGATACCATCTGGTCTCGTCACCAAGGGATGAAAGTCCAAATCAATGGTCAATGGGATGGAGACCAACTCTAATTCGATGGGTTTAGTCGGTCGATTTTATACTTGGCTCATTGCCTCATCATGGCGACTTTGGGGACTCAGTGCACTGTTTATGAGTGGACTGGGTCTCTGCCTTTCTCTTGAGTACGTTGCTTTACCAGAACGACTGCTGGAAACACACTCACCGATGCTGCTGTATAACGATGGTTCTGTTGCCCATATCCAGTTGGCACCCGACGACCGTTGGCGAACCAAAGTCGATCTGAACAGCATTGACCCTGCCTATATTGAGGCTTTGTTGAGCATTGAAGATGAACGGTTCTACTGGCACACAGGGTTTGACCCCATCTCAATCATGCGTGCGCTAATCCAAAACACTTTGTCCGGTGAAGTGGTCTCTGGGGCGAGCACACTGACCATGCAATTGGTACGAATTGTGGAGCCTCGACCCCGAACCTACCAAAGCAAACTGATTGAAGCCTGGCGAGCGATGCAACTCGAGTGGCACTTTTCTAAAAAAGACATTCTCGAACGCTATTTATCCTACATACCCTTTGGAAAGAATATTGAAGGTATCGATGCTGCTTCACTAGCATTTTTTGGTCACTTACCCCAACATCTGGAAGCCCATCAAATCGCCTTATTGATTGCCATCCCCCAAAATCCCAACGCACGATATCCAACGCCTGACAATCACGAACGGCTTCACAACAGGCGTAACCACATTGCCAACTTGCTATTTGAAAATGGTACCCTTCCGATCCAAGATGACACTGAACTTCAACAACACGTCTTGCACAAACCAGTCCCGACCAGTTTCATCCCCTTTCCACGTGATCTTCCACACCTTATGGATCAAATTGGACACACCCTAAGTCCCTCCGAAAAGAGACTAACCACCCTAGATCGCTACGTTCAACACACTATTCAACAACAGTTAACCCTCAAACACAACACCTATGCCAACCAAGGCATTCACAACACCTCGATTGTGGTGGTTGACAAACACACGGGAGCAATTCGGGGTTTAGTTGGCAATTTTGATTATTGGGAAGGCAAGCATGGCTCAACCATCCCTGCTTATTCTCAACCACGATCCGCTGGTTCCACGCTCAAACCATTTATTTATGCGATGAGCATTGATACTGGATTGGCAACACCTGCTCGAATCATGGAAGATATACCCCAAAACTTCAGGGGCTATCAACCACGCAATTACGGTGCTAACTACCATGGACTGGTCACCCTACGAGAATCCTTGTCACAGTCCTACAACATTCCTTTCATCAAACTCCTCTCGGAAATGGGATTGAATGAGTTTTTACACCTTCTTTCGGGACTGGGAATTCGAAAGTTTGAAAAACGACGAGAATTGTTGGGCTTGTCTGCTGGTGTAGGATTAGAACTCACCCCTCTCGAACTGACGCAAGCCTATACTACATTGGCAAACCAAGGAATCTCCACTCCTTTGTCACTCTTTGAAAACCACATCCCCGCAGAACTTCTGGACACTAGCAACCTACAAACACAACCGATATCTGATGGTGCGGCTTGGCTAGCAGGAGAAGCTTTGCGTCAACGTGATCGCCCTGACTTTTCGGAACGAATGAACTATACCACTACCCAAAAGCCTTTCTCTTGGAAAACGGGTACCAGTTTTGGTTTTCATGATGCTTGGACCGCTGGTTGGGGCGCAGACTTCGTCACCACAGTTTGGTTTGGCAACTTGGACCAGACTTCCAGCGTTCACTTAATCGGTTCTGAAGCGGCTGGAACATTCTTTTTTGAATTGATGGAACGACTAGAATCTCCGTTTACCCCACCTCCAAAACCAGATTCTTTAACCCCAGTGTCCGTCTGTACAGAAACTGGACACCTCCCTTCAAAAGCCTGTCCACACACCGTGGAAACACTGGCTCTTCGAACCCGAGTACCAACAACCACCTGTCGACAACACAGCACCATTTTGGTAAACCAAGAAGGCAAACGCAGTACAACGCAATGCACCAATGACCCCTTAATCAAACAAACTGTCTGGGTTCCCTCGATAGAATACCAACGTTGGTCAAAAGTTCCCATTCAACTACCACCACTGGCCAATGAGTGTAGTGCCACAGCCACCCTACAATCCGACCTGACGATTGAACACCCCCAAGAAAACCATCGGATTTTGCTACTCGAAGACGGAAAAAAACAAGACATTCCCCTTGAAGCGAATCACAACGATCCACATGCCACCCTCTATTGGTTTATCGATCAATCCTTCATTGGACGAAGCGACAACCAAGAAACACTCTGGTGGAAGCCGACACCTGGTTCGCATACGATCGCTGTGGAAGACACCCATGGCAACAGTGCCACCATCACAGTCCAAGTCGACTTGTTTACCCAATAAACAAAAAACGCCACGATGTTGTGACGTTGTTTTCTGAGTTCTGGTTGAATTATGACCACTTGAATAATCGCTTATCCCCGTGTAATACGACCCACATTTAAGGTTATTTTTTCAACTGCGGCATCAGATGATGAACCATTCAACTCCGGAAATTCCCATTTGATAGGCCAAGCATCATGCAAGGTCAATACCATTACCGGATCTCCTTTGAGATCAATGTGATGCAAATAGACCGTGATGGTTCTCAGTGCGTTGGCACCACCTTCAATTTCTTCACGCCATTTTGCAAAAGAGTCACCACCAAGATTCATCACTTTGGTCAGTTCCACATTGGAGTACTTGTATTTTCCAGGAATCGCCTCAACATAATGATTGGTACTACGTTTGAACTCAATTGGTTCGGTTTCACTGGACAATCCAGAAATACTAAGTAGTTTACAATTGTCATCGGGAATTCCATCAACTTTTACACGGAAATTCCACTGTCCAACAAACTTGTCTGCGGGTACTTCCGCTTTTTGTACCGGACCACTATTTACTGTTCCAGAGGGAATCGCAGGGCTAGCAGGAACTGGAGCGCGCCAACTGCTTCCTTTTCCGTTAACCAACTTCTTTTCAAAGGCATTGACCCATGAGTCGTGCTTTGGTTTGCCATCGAGTCCTTTTTTGGCTTTGGTCTCTTTGCCATCACGACCTGCACCAAGAATACTAGACATCGGATTGGTTTTGGGCTTCTTGACTGGTGACGCCGTAAAATTGCCATCTTTGCCTTCACCAGCAATTGTGACGGGGTCAATCGCTATCTGTTGGGAAAACTTTGACACCCAAGAATCATGTGCTCCAGCCCCTTGTCCACGTACGGTTGGACTTGCAGCATCGCTTTCACCAGCACCTTGTTCACGTCCCGATGCTTGAGACCCACCATCACGTCCTGTTCTATTTCCTGACAGTGCTAACTCAAAACGGAGCGACCACGGACTTAGGCCGACTTTCAGCGATGTTTCATCTTTTCCTTCTGTTTCAGTAGAAGATCCATCGCGACCTTCACCGGCAATTGTGACTGGATCGATCGCAAAGCGTTTGGAGAATTTCGATACCCAAGAATCGTGCGCACCACTCTCTTCCAACCCTTCGGGGTCTTCAGTTTCGTTGCCATCTCGACCTTCACCTCGAATCTCATCCCACACTTGGTAGACCTTAGGCGGTACTGGAGCGGGTCCCCAAAAGTTTGGTGTTCCCAACTCAGGGGGTGTATAGGCTTGTTTTTTGGGTGGCTGTTTTCCCCACATGTTCTTGGCCATAAAGTCCTCGCAAATACCCAACAGAATTGACATACCAGTAAAATTAAGAGAAAGTCATACAAGACATTTCAATTTTAAGATACACCTAATCTTATAGGTACAAATAAAATGAAGTTGAAGTCAATTTCATCATATCTCAAATTTTACCCTTTCACTACCAAAACGCCAACTTGATTACATAATTAGGAGTCAATATGTCAGAGAATATCGATACCGTCAAAGCATCCGCACTCGATGGAAATCCACAAGCCCAATATGAACTGGGGCAAATGTTTGAATTTGGACGTGGTGTACCACAAAGTTACACCGAAGCAATGGAATGGTATCAACAAGCCGCCAAACAAAATTTCCCCCAAGCTCAATATGCGATTGGACTCTTGTTTGAACAAGGACGCGGAGTTCCTGCCGATGCAAAAAAGGC
>CAKZLX010000721.1 GCA_937127265.1 uncultured Pseudomonadota bacterium | reverse complement strand
TGGCTTTCATACGTCCATTCAAGGAAACGGGACAATCAAGTTCTGTAGCGAATACTGCAGCCGCCAATTCACCACCAAAGGCATCTTGGAAATAGGATTTCATTCGCGCCAGTACAAAATCCAACAAATCACCATCCAAGAAGGAAGAAAAGGACATTGGAGTGTCGGTGTGCAACAGCAATTGCACCAGACCATTTGCGGCACGACGTAGTCCTAGTGGGTCAGAAGATCCTTTGGGTTGCAAGCCAAGGGCAAAACATTGCTGGAGAGAGTCTAAGCGATCAATGAAAGCCAAAGTGGTCCCTTCAGGTGTCGTAGGGTATTCATTGTCGGCTCCTTTTGGCAGGTAATGCTCTTCGATTGCCAAACAGACCTTGCTGTCTTCACCATCGAAACCGGCAAGTAGTTTTCCAACGTGTCCTTGTAAATCGGTAAATTCGTAGACCATTTGTGTGGTGAGGTCATTTTTACAGAGCGCTGCCGCCCGTTTGACCAAATTTGGGTCTGCTTCAAAGGTCGTAGCCCACGTCTCGCTCATACTTTCCAAACGGGTGACCTTTTCAGCAACCGTGCCACCATTTCGAACCCATCGCATAGATGACAGTTTGGCACCATGGTCTTCGAGGTTTTTCTTGCGGTCTTCAGCAAAGAAGAACTTGGCATCATAGAATCGGGCAGTGAGAACCCGTTTGTTGCCTTCGGCGATCGTGGCAGCGACATCTTCTTGATCGGCAAAAGGATGGTTGGTGACCACTAGAAAATCTGAGCGCAATTGGTCATCTGATTGATTGTACAGAGGAAATACCCGTTGGTGCAACTTCATGGCTTCCACCAACAATCGTGGGGGTAGTTCCAACAGGTCGTCTGGAAATTTACAACGAATGGTCATCGGGTACTCCACCAAATCAACCACTTCCTGTAATAAATCCCAGTCTTTGATGGTGGCACCGAGTTTGTTACTCAGGGACGTCAACTGTTCATGACAGACTTGTCGACGCTGTTCGCGATCCACATACACACGGTTTTCCAACATGCTTTGAGCCCACTGTTGAGCGTTCTGAACCTCAAATGGGGTGGGGAATAGTCGATGTCCTTCATCTTGAGTCGAGGATTGAATGTTGCCAAGTGTGCAAGAGATGTGCTCTGTACCAAACAAGACAATCAGTTTATGCAAGGGGCGTGCCCAAGAGATGTTACCCGAACCCCAACGCATCGATTTTTCAAAATCAATTTTCAGTACGGCATCTTCGATACCTTGTTGGACGAGTTCAACCGTGGATTCTCCACCAGTGGTAACTGAGAGAGCGACAACCGGTCCCCGTGGCCCATCGACGATTTGTAAGGCGGAGACATCAACTCCTTTTCCTCTGGCAAATCCAAGAGCCGCTTTAGTAGGTTCACCATCAACAAAGGCTCTGTCGGCAGGTGGTCCAGTGACCAGACTTTCTTGGGTGGGCGAGTGCGAGGCAACATCAGAGATCAGCACTGCAATCCGTCGTGGTGTCGCAAAGATCTTTGCAGGTCCATGAGAGATGTTTTTGAGCAATTTTAGGAGGTTTTGCTCCAATTGCTTGGCACTGTATTCTACGTAGCGTGCCGGCAATTCTTCACAGCCGACGATGACGAATAAATCTTGGGTACTCATGCTTGTTCTCCTTCTGTGGTTTGATTCCATGCGTCGGCTGCCGACAATGCCAAGGTACGAACACGTCGAATGTATTGTGCACGGTCGGTGACAGAGATCACACCTCTAGCATCGAGAAGGTTAAAAATGTGAGAACTTTTAATGCATTGTTCATAGGCTGGAAGGGCTAAACCGACAGCAGAGAGTTTTTTACTTTCGGATTCACAGTGCAAGAACTGTTCAAATAAGTGTTCGGTGGTGGAATGTTCAAAAGCGTAGGCGGCTTGTTCCTTTTCATTGCGCATGTATACATCTCCGTAACTGACTCCTTCCACCCATTGGATATCTTTGAAGTGGTCTACTTTTTGTAAATACATGGCAATTCTTTCAAGACCATAGGTTAATTCGACTGAAATAGGGTTCAGTTCAATACCACCACATTGTTGGAAATAGGTGAACTGGGTGATTTCCATGCCATCGAGCCACACTTCCCAACCGAGACCCCATGCCCCAAGAGTCGGTGACTCCCAGTTGTCCTCTACAAATCGCAAATCATGTTTGCTCAAGTCAACGCCCAAGGCTTCAATGGATTGAATATACAAATCTTGAATGTTTGGCGGAGAGGGTTTCATTAACACTTGGAACTGGTAGTAATGTCCCAAACGATTCGGATTTTCACCATATCGTCCGTCTGTAGGTCGTCGACAAGGTTGGGCAAATGCACAATTCCAAGGCTTGGTACCAATACTGCGAAGGAACGTTGCCCAGTGAAAGGTTCCAGCCCCCATTTCCATGTCGTAAGGTTGCAAAATTACGCAACCTTGTTTTCCCCAAAACTGTTGTAGGGATAGAATCATGTCTTGAAAAAACATTGGTGTCCTCACATAAAGATTGATGACACCTTTTAACCAAACTAGCCCAATTTTGCCACAGTTCTCTATGGTTCCGGTCAGCATTTTTAGTTCTGCTTGTTTTAGAGGCAGAATAATCTGTTTATTGTGTTTCAACCTTGGTGGGATTGTCTATCGACCAAGCAAATGTACTTTGTAACTGCTCGAAGATATGTTGACTGACAATTTTTGAACCTTGGTAACTAAGGTGTACCCCGTCTTTGAGTCTAATTTTGAGGGGACGGTCCTCTTTGGTGATGTATTGTTGATACTCTCCGTCTTCGGTGGTGGTGAGGCTACGGATTTCAATGAAAGGGATGGCGTTTGCAGCCGCCCAAGTTTGCACCGTTGTACTGACGGTCTGAATCTTCTGGTCAAAACGTTTGCTTTTCATCATCGGCATCCCAATAATCGCCATGGGTATGTCGTACTCTTCGGAGAGAGTACGTAAAGCCTCCCAACGTTTTAGATATTGTACGTTCCACTCGGCAGAATCATACTTTGCTAAAATGTTGTGGTTGGCATCGACAATGGTTTGGCAATCGTTTCCGATAAATTGTACCAACAAGAGGTCAATGTTCCTATGTACCGATAATATGTCTTTACTCGTTTGGACCCAGTCAACCACATCGGCCCTTGACAAACCCGTACCGATTTGGGCCTTACGAATGGTGTCGCTATTGATTCCTCGAAAATGGGCTTGCAAGAGGCTTCCCATGGCTGTTTTCATTGAAGAACCACCGAGCATCAAGACTTTTCTTGGCGGTAGAATAGGTGGTGGGATAACGTCGTTTGTTTCGGTGGATTTGGGTTTGTCTGCGGTTGTAGGCTCTACAGTTGGCGCCATGACATTGGATTGTGGGTTGGTTTGAATGGTACCAAAACGCATTTCTCTTTCATAAAAGGACTCAATTGGCTTGCGCCATTTGTTTTTAACTTTTGAAATTTGTAGAATGGCAGGATGCTGATCTATCCAAGAGACGGTTTGCAGGCCGATCTGTTGTAGGTTTGGTCGCTGGTGTTGCTCGAGAGACAAGGCATACAAATAAATACTGTCCATAAAAAATAAGGAAAGCAGGATCGAAAATAGCCATAAGCCACAGAGACGGGTCCAAATCGGAAATTGCCCTTTGGATATACGGATGGTACTGCGATACTTGTTGGGATTTGAATTCGACAACATGAGATCAAAACTGGAAGTAGAGATAGGGGGCTACACCACCCGGACGGAAGAGAAGAAGGGTGAAGAAACAGCCAACGAGAAGGAGGAATTGAAAGGTGGGAGAGCGGGTATTGGTGACTCTCAGCAAAGCTTCAAAGAAGTCTTCACCGTACAAGTTCATCACCCACCCCAATACAATAGCATAAAATAGGGTTACTTTGCTACCCAGGCCCGATGCTGAAAAATCGATCAATCGTTCAAAGAAGACCCGCACCACAGTTAAGTCGGGGCACACAAAAAATACCCGTGAAATGGCAATGAAGGCAAAGGTGAGTGCCCATCCTTTCCAAAAGGTCCAACCAACAACGGGTTTGCGTGGATCAAGTCCATTGGCTCGCATCCGATCCCGTTTTCTTTTGTGTAAAGCCAATCCAATGCCGTGTAATCCTCCCCAAATAACGAAGCCCCAACTGGCACCATGCCATAGACCACAAGCCAAAAAGGTGACGCAAAGATTAAAGGATACTCGATTCGGAGAACATTTGGAGCCACCCAAAGGGATGTAAATGTAATCCCGTAGCCATTGAGAGAAAGTGATGTGCCATCGTTGCCAAAAGTCCCCTAGATTACTGGCGGCATACGGTTGTTTGAAATTGTCAGGGATGTCAAATCCTAGAAGTAAGGCAGACCCTCTGGCAAGGTCTGTATATCCACTAAAATCACAATACAACTGAATCGAATAACCAAACATTCCCCCCCACAATCCAATTGCTGAATAATTTTCTGGTGAGGCGAAAACGTCTAGAGAACCATTTTCAAACAAGAGGGTGGCGATTATCATTTTCTTGAACAGACCAGAAATGATCAACCATCCCGCTCGGTTGATATCTGGGAATCCTTTTAGGGGAGGAGCGTGAATCTGAGGCAATAAATCGACACTGCGACAAATTGGTCCAATTAACAGTTGGGGAAAGAAGGCTTGAAAGAGGGCAAAGTCCAGCAGTGTTTTCGCCCGAACACCATGCCCACGGTAGAGATCAACAATGTAAGCAATCGCTTGAAATGAATAAAAGGAGATACCGATTGGTAGCAGGAGTTCAATGATCGGCCAGTGTATTCCCAATCCCAGTGTAAAGGTGATACTTTCTAAACTGCTTCGAAAGAAATCGAGGTATTTAAATACTCCCAACAAGCCTATATTAAAGCCAATTCCACCCCACATCCACGCTCGCCTACGGGGTGTAGGGGCGGCCATCAATCCTTCTGCAAAGATGTGGTTCACCGCAGTTGAGAAGATCAAGAGAATCAAAGCATCGGTGGAAACATACCCATAAAATACATAGGATGTGACCAACAACAATGTGTTTCGATACCAACGTTCTGTCAATCGAGACCCTAACCAACAGAGGGTCATCACCAACAGAAAAAAGAACCAGTAGGGAAGAGAGGCGAATTGCATGATGGTGGCAATATATCACCATCAACGGTGATCACCATCCAAAGAATTGTCGTGCATTCTGGGTACTGTGTTCAATGATGGTCTGGGCACTGTGACCTGTGGCATCAGAAATGGCTTGTACTACATAGGGAAGATATTGGGGTTCGTTGGCTTTGATTTTGCGAAATTTCGGAATGTTTCTGGGGGTGAGCCAAGGAGCATCGGTTTCAATGAGCAGTCGATCCAGTGGCAGATGCGGGATGGCTTCGAGCAGTGATTGATTTCTTCTTTTATCGGCAATCCAGCCAGTGATACCGATATAATAGCCACGGTCTAACAGTGTTTGTAATTCGGACAGTCCATCGGTAAAACAGTGCACCAGAGTTGGCACAGCTGGTGCGTGGGTATCCAGTATCTCAATAAACTCTGCAAAGGCATCGCGTTGGTGTAAAAATAGGGGCTTTTGCAATTGGGCTGCCAATTCCAAATGGGCAATAAAACAATCCCGTTGTTCTTTAGGACTCGAAAAATTGCGAAAATGGTCTAGACCACATTCACCAATGGCTCGTACGATAGGGCGTGTTGCCAAGGTTGACATTTCAGCAAACATCTCATTGGTAAAGGTGCGTGCAGAGTGAGGGTGCAAACCAACCGTAGCACAGAGATTGTCAGGATTTCTCTGGGCAAGTTCAATCGAGAGTTGACTGGATGCCAAGCAGGAACCGGTAAGTGCCATCCCAGACAGACCACTGTGTAAGCCCCGTTCGACAACGCCCCAAGGGTCACTGGCAAACTGTTCACTATGTAGATTCACACAGGTATCAAACATCTGCGTCCTCAGGTTCGGTAGTGTCTCAGATATCTGCTTACAAGGGGTTGACGGTTTGGGTGCCCCAGTTGATTTCACAAAACTCGGTGACAGTGCCATCCCCAGTGATGACGCGGGTGTCGGTCCAAGCCAATCCGCCGTTTAGGTACACATTGACAGTCACGTTGTTGCCCCCCTGTGTATCCATAGGGGCTGACCCAGTATAGTCATGCACCACAACTTTGTAAGTGCCATTGGCTTGTGGACTGTAAATGTTGATATTTTCAGGTCCTAAGCCATCAATGTCATCCAAATCCAAACTGGGGTCATCAGAACTGTCACCCAAAACACCCCAGTCAAGACCACCGTTGACACAGTTACTGTAATAGCAGTCGGTATCCCAATCATTGTAGGAACCACCAGGCGCAATCAGGTGTAAGTCCATATCGTCGACTTGATCCCAAAACATTTCTACCCATAAATTTTGTGTAGGGAGAGATTCGAGGGTGACGACACAACTATCGGTCAGTCCCAATTGGTTAGTGACAGTGAGTTCTGCGGTATAAACACCAGCCAAGTCAGCGTAAAATCCGGGAATTTGATTGGCAGACGTAAAAGGAAGCGTGGCAGAAGATCCGTTGGGTCTGGTGATTAAGCTCCATTCATATGAAGCAATCGGTGAGCCACTGGGATCATAGGAGCCCGAACCATCAAAAGTCGCGGCTTGAAATGGTGGGGTGACAGTTTGTGGAGATACGGTACAAACAGCAACCGGTGCGTTTTCATCACGTTCCTCTTCTTCGGCTGTGTCCGGTAAAACATCTTCGGTTTCGCCAGAGTCGGTACCAAGATTGTTGTCAATTTTTTCTTCCAAAGAGTATTCGGAGCAGGCAACAAAAAACAGAATTGAAGGTAAGAGACGCATGAAAGATTCCATCCTTTTGACAAGTGGTTCAAGAAATCGAGATGACATTCCTTTTCATTAAGGTAGCCAACTTTTGAACCAAATGTGTCCTGTACAATGAAATTTGACGATTAACTTTCAAGGTTGATGAAGTATCAACGATTTTTCTTGCGGGCTTTCTTTTGTGCTTTTTTACGTTTGCGTGCAGCAGCCAAGTCTTTGCTACTGCTTTTCTTGGGTTGTTTTTGTTGAGGTAGACCCATTCCACCAAAAGGATTCATTCCACCCATTCCACCCATTGGAGGCATTCCACCGCCAAAGGGATTGCCACCGCCAAAGGGATTGCCTCCGCCACCAAAGGGATTCATGCCTTTCATCAAGTTTTGCATCATGCCACTTTGACCCAACTGTCCCATCATCGCCCGGGTCTGTAAAAATCGTTCCAATAATCCTTGAACTTCTTCGAAAGAGCGACCTGAACCTTTGGCAATTCGGTGCATACGTGAAGCATCGATGATGTCAGGGACCCGTTGTTCTTCTTTGGTCATCGATTTGATCATCACCTGTACTTTGACCAGTTCCTTGTCGTCCAAGGCTTCAGGTGGGATCTGACGAAGTAACTCGCCCATTCCCGGCATACGTTCTAAAAGAGAGCGAATGGAACCCATCTTTTGGATCATTTCAATTTGTTTCATGAAATCACTGAAGGTGAAATCACCACTGAGCATTTTTTTGGCGTCTTTTTCGGCTTCCTTTTCATCGACTACTTTTTCGAAATCTTTCATCAATCCAACGACATCCCCAAATCCCAAAATGCGATCAGCAAGACCTTCGGGACGGAACTCTTCGAGGGCTTTGAGATCTTCGCCCATTCCCAAAAACTTGATTGGCTTTCCAGTGACCGATTTGATAGACAAAGCAGCACCACCGCGAGCGTCACCATCGAGTTTGGTCAAGATGAAGCCAGTGAAGTCCAGTTTGGCATCGAATTCCTTGGCGGTCATCACTGCACTTTGACCAATCATCGCGTCACAGACGAAGAAAATGTTGTGGGGATTGTTTTGGGTTTTGATGTCCACCAGTTCCTGCATCAATTCATTGTCGATGGCCAATCGTCCAGCCGTATCAAAGATGACAACATCGAACTTTTGTTGACGGGCTTTGACCATGGCCAGTTCACAGAGTTTGACTGGTTTCATACCGGGAAGTGTGAAGACCTCAACCCCCAAGCGTTTGCCGAGTACTTTGAGTTGGTCGATTGCCGCAGGACGATAGATGTCAGCAGCCACCATCAAGACCTTTTTACCTTCTTCGGTCAATTTCTTGGCCAGTTTACCAGAGGTGGTGGTTTTTCCACTTCCTTGGAGACCAACCATCATGATGATCGATGGGCTAGCACTGGTGTCGACAGTGGCATCGACTGGACCCATTAGGTTGACCAATTCCTCGTGGCAGACATTGATAAAGTGATCAGAAGGAGTCACCTGCATCTGTCCTTGTTTACCACTGGCTTTGAGAGTGACAATCTCACCGAGACAACGTTCTTTGACGGTGGCTAGAAAGGTGCGCATGACATCAATTTCAACATCGGCTTCGATTAGTGACATTCTGACATCTTTGAGAGCATGTTTAATGTTGTCTTCGGTCAGGGTGGTTTTGCCTTGTAATTTCAATTTGGCGTTGCGAAAGCCATCAGAGAGTTTGTTGAACATGGGTAAGCCTCAATTGTGCAATAATAATCCGAATCAAATTTCCTAGTTGTTCCAAGCTTTGAACATCCAATGGTAGTCTGGATTGAGCAGGAGCGTTTTTGTTTTGTAATCAAACGCCCGTTGGTGATGACCCAATCCACGCTCCGCATTGGCTCTGCCACCCCAGTGAAGTCCCTCGATTGGGTTGAGGACAGAGGCTTGTTCAAATGCCGCAGATGCTTTCTTATAATCACCTAAGCCCAAAAAGGCATCCCCTTTTCCATGCCAAGCCCAAGCTGGCTCTATTTTTTCTTGTAAACAGGTCTCAAAATGTTGAAGTGCAGTGGGATAGTCAGTGTTTTCTAATGCCTCTCTGCCCAATATTAAAGGAGACTTTGGAAGGGTAATCTGTAATCCCGGTCTCTGTTTTCGACTCAGCCTGTGCAAGTGTTTGGTACTGGGCGGAAACAATTTATGCAGTACAGTCCAGAGTTTGTAACGTTTCGAAGGCATCAAGTGGAGGCTCTTGTAGTGTTTTCAGAAATATACTATACTTAATGATTGAAATCGAAAGATACAATTGAATCGGTATAGAAAATCGATCTTTGTGATCATGAATTGGGAAAAGATATGAAAGTACAAAGTGTTGTGTTTGTTGCATTATTGGGGATGATAGCCTGTACGCCAGACTATGAACTCTCCAAGCGAGAGTTGGGTGATGTGTTCTATCAATTGGATGCTGGTGCAGTTGATATTTTGTTGGTGGTCGACAATTCTTGTTCGATGCAGCCTTACCAACAGGAGCTAGCCAACAATTTTGACTCATTTTTAACCTATTTCATTGAGGGTGACGTTGATTATCAAATTGGTGTCGCTACCACCACGGTTATCGCACCAGAACCCTATGCTTCTTGTACATCAGCCGATATCGCCGCGATTCCCTTGGCTGGGAATCTGGTGGATAATATGGTGGTCACCACCGAAACACCCGATGCTTCACAAGTTTTCTCTGATTTGGTGAATGTGGGTACCTGTGGTGCCGGTATGGAAATGGGGTTGGAAGCCGCCTTACAGGTCTTGGAAAATCCCAATGCGGGTCTGTTACGTGAAGATGCCTATCTTTCGGTCATCTTTGTCAGTGATGAAGAAGATACCTCACCGATGCCGGTCAATGACTACATCAACGAAATGCGTGCAATCAAGGATGAAACGGCTCGCCAAGTCTACAATGCTTCTTCGCTGGTGGTGACCGATGCCTCTCAATGTAATGCCACCCAACTGGCCTCTGGGGCTACTGAAGGAACTCGTTATTTGGATGTTGCCCAGCAATCAGAAGGGATTCAAGTGAACATTTGTGCTGAAGACTTTGCGTCAATTGTCACCGATTTATCGCTCAATTCTTCCCGTTTGAACGATGTGTTCTTTCTCAACAATACACCGGATTTGAATACTTTGATTGTTAGTATTGATACGGATGACTATTCCTCAGAAATTCCTTGTGATTCTGAAGATTATCCTTGGACATATGAAGAAGTAGAGATCGGTGGAGAACCACAACCAACCATTCGGTTTGAACGAAGTAGTCTTCCACCCACTGGTGCAAAGATTTCTGTTGAATACAACATTTCTTATGCCGAACAAGAATTTACCTGTGGAGGTGAGTAATGCGTATGATTTGGATGCTCGGTGTATTGGGTGCCACCATTGGATGTACTCCAACTCAAGAAGAAAGCAAAGTATCCTCCGGTTTGGCCTGTGCCAACTCCTCAGATTGTTTGACTGGCGAATTGTGCGTCGAACAATCGTGTCAGGCGGTGGATTGTGCAACTTCAATGGATTGTGATCTCGAAGAGTACTGCACTGCCAACTACGAGTGTGTATCGGGTTGTGGCAACGATGATGACTGTTTTGCCGGAGACAGTTGCAACACTGACAGCAAAGAATGTGAAACCTATGGGTGTCGAGATACCGTACTCGATTGTCAAGTGGGTGAATTTTGTAATCCGATGACCGCAGAGTGTTTTGAAGACTCTCGTGGACACTGTACCACTTATTGCTCTTGGGATGACTTGGTGTATGGTCCTACTGGCTATGAGTGTGTAAACTTTGATTCGGGTTCGGGTTCTTGCTCAACCGATATCAATGGCAACCAGTCAGGTTGTTCCGGTGGTGCGGTCTGTTATCCAAACAATACCGAAGACTCCAATTTCCTGTTTGGTGGTCAAACCCCTGGAAAGTGTATCAATTTTTACCGTGCCTACTACTGTGATGCCAACTCCTCACAAGAACAGTGTCCAAATGGGTTTGCCTGCACCCCGCTCCGTTATTCTGATGGCTCGCAAACCGATCCAGTATGTTTGGGAGATTGTCAGTACTACACTGAAAATGGTTTCATTCAGTAAAAGTATTGTCACCCTGCCAATTCAAGCTGCTTTGCATGACAGCCACGCATGTTGACTACCACTGATTGGCCTGCCCAAAGTGGTGGGTGACTGATAAACCACCAAGCCAGTTGGTACTCTTGTAAAGACCGTTTGCTACCGACCGACCATCGATGACACGAGCACCCGAGTCACTGGTTGGGTCGACAAAAACGGTGATCTGTTTGCTATTGGAGTTGTTGACCTCCCATGACCCCATGGTGGCCCCAAATAGGGCACTGTCAAATGTCCATTTTGGGTTGGGACTCCACGATGCACCCAGTCCCAACCCCACTTTGTTGCGATCAACCAATGCAGGACTCATGTACTCTTGTTTGAGACCAGTGGATTCAAAGAAGAACCCTTGTCGAAAGTTCCACTGCTTGGATTGATCCCAGTCCCAACCCAATCGTAGAGAGTAGGAGTCTGTGAAGTTGGTGGGTAGAGAGATGTCATCGGTTACTTCTGCATCTCCAAGAAATTCATTCATTTCGATGGTCATGTTGACATTTTTGACATCGAGTGATTGTAAGGTACTCCAACCTTCATAAACCCCACTCAATTCAATTTCAAAGGTGGGGGTAGGGCGAAATAGCAGACCAGTGCGAATAATGATGGGGAGATCTGCTTCGATGGTGATGTCCTTATCCTCACTGGTTTCGGAAAGGATAAATCCTGACTCATAGAAGGTGTTGTTGCTAAAATCGGCTTTGAGCCAGCCTGTGGCATCGTATTTGATCTTTGGTTGAAACATTAAGGCTGCAGCAAATCGTTGGTCGAGGCTTTCCACAGTGGCGGAGAGGTTCCAAGTAAACATTTTGGCGTCTTTGGTATAGGCTTCAAATCCAATGTCACATTTGGGATCTTCAGTTTCTCCTTGACAATCTCCAAAGGGGACTTGTAAACCAACTTGCATGGACTGCCCGACGATCATGTAATTCCAACTGGTTCCGATACCCACAGAAAGCCATGGTTTGATGCGATAGGCTACTGCAGGACCAGTAAAAGTGTGGATGACCAGCGAGTCTTCCAATGAATAGCGTTGTGCTCCCCCCGCTGGATACTTCATGTCGGTGGCGTAGGGTGTAGTAAATCCCAGTAACACAGTCAAGTCAGGGTTGCCGAAGTCATGAATGAAACCAAAATGGGGAATCGGCAGGGGAGGAGCACTGTTGGAAATCGGGTCAGTGGTTAAATCGGTGGGGTTTCCATCAACCGTTGGTCCTTCTCCGGGATAGTCTAAACGATCGAAATAGATTTGTTGTTTGACTCCCATGACATCCAATTGGAAATGAGTGCCAGAGATACGGGTGAGGGCGGAAGGATTGTACCACTGGGCAGAGATGTCATCAGCACCGGCCACAAATGCACCACCACGACCCATGGCACGGATACCGACATCTGACAAATAGTAAGTGGAGGCTTCCACAACAGGGGAAAGCAGACCCAGTAACAGAGAGAGAAACATAACGACCTCAATACAATTATAGATATTCAATTGTAATCTTTCTGTATATAGGCTTCAATCTTCACCATGGAGATTCATAGTGTACCAGTGATAATGTTCACTTGCATGTTACATCAAAGGGTTTGACAATTGGGGGCTATTGGGTAAAATACTGTGTTGTTTTAACACACCCTTATTAAATTTACATTTGAATGGAGAACGCAATGCAAGACTGGAAAAGTTTATTGTTACTTGGTTTACCATTGGCACTCGTAGCCTGTGGTGACAAAGAAATTGAAGACGAAGATACCACTACTGAAGATACCGACACTTCAGACACCGAAGACACTGGTGAAACTGTTGTTGAAGAAAACGAGCCTTTGGTTCCCGCCGCGATTGGTTTCGAGTATTCAGGTATTTGGAATGAAGCTGGAAACGACGGTGCAGGTTCATTGGAGCCATACTTGTTCCCTGATTTGAACAACGAAAATGGTGGTGTTCCATTTGCACTTGGAAACTTGGTCACCGTTACTTTGGCATCTGTTGAGTACTTCTCTTTGGGAAGTGGTGCGACTGATGAAGAACGTGCTTTTGAAACCTGTACTGTCTTGGCTGACTTTGCATACTCTCCTGCAAACTTGTTGGCTCAAGACTTCGATTGGACCAGTGGTACTGGCTCAACTGGTGACAACGTTGATTTGTGGCAATCTTTTGAAGGTACCTTGATCTTCCGTTTGGACTCTGCCTCTGAGCGTTGTGCTGAGTTGGATGAAGGTTATTCATTGGATACGTTTGACGGCATGCGTTTCGGTATCGGTATGGGTCCATTGTCGACCTACATGTCTGGCGAGTTCGCTTCTACCGACTGGTGGGCCGATGACTTGGATGCACAAGGTTCATACCATACTCAATACATCGCTGTCAATCACCCTGCAGAAACTGACTTGGGCTACAACTTTGTGGCTTACGATTGGACCAGTGGCATCATGGTAAACGTTGACGCTGAAAGTTGTGTTGATGCCGCCACTGGTGAAGTCATCACTTCTGACGTTGAATCAGAAACCAAAGTTTGTGGTGAAGTCATGACTGTTGAAGAAGACGGTGCTGCAAATTACGACTTGGCTGACCAAAACGAAAACTTCGGTTCACGCAATGTCTACGTCCAAGGTAGTTCTTGGTGGTACGAAGACTATCCAAACTTGGACTTGGACCTGATGAAAGAGTATCCCGAGTAATATATTTTGTACGGATCTTAAACGTAGCGAAAGGGTGTCCAATGGACACCCTTTTTGTTTGTGGAAAGTTAGGATGCTTGGGCAGTATGCACTAAAGCAAGCCTTTGGTAACATTATGCTTCCTGTTTTCTTTTCGGTTACCCTTTAATAGGAGTAGTACAAACTGAATACATACAATGAAACTTGTGGACTAAATTTATTCTTGCATGGGAAAGGAGTTACGATGTTCGTTTTTTGGATGGGATTATTAGGTACTGCCGAGGCCAAATGTACTGATAAGAAATGTGACGTGCCAGAATTGGAAGAGTGTAACTCAGACCCAAAAGAATGCAGGGAATTGGGTATACAGTATGCTGATGAAGCCAGCAAGAACAACGCAAGGGAAGATTTGGAGATGGCTCGTAATCTATGGGTATATTCTTGTTCCCAAGAAGATTCTGTAGCCTGTCAACGTTTGTCAGATCTGTACCTTTATGGTTATTTAGGAAAGCCCTCAAAGTCGAAAGCCAAAAAGTATGCTGGTAAAGCGATTGACTTACATCAGAAAGGATGCCAACAAGAAAATCCAGAAGATTGTACCAATCTCGGTATTGAGTATCTTTGGGGATTTGTCTTGAAACAAGACCGAATGAAAGGAGTAGAACTACTCACAAAGGGATGTGACGGCGCTGACCCCATCGGTTGTCTATCATTGGGCAAGTTGTATGCTGATGATAACCCCTCAAAAGCCGTAGCACTGTTGGAGCGTTCTTGTGAACTCCAATTGGGAGAAGGCTGTTTAGAAAGTGCTTATGCCCATGAATATTCCAGTGTTGGTAACACGAATATAGCAGAGGCTATCAAATGGTATCAAAAGGGTTGCGACACAGGTAATGGAACTTCTTGCAACAACTTAGCTACCAAATATTTGGTTGGAATCGTCGTGCCCAAAGATGAATTGAAAGCACTGGAATTGTTCGAAAAGAGTTGCACACTCCAAGAAAGTATTGGTTGTTTCAATCTGGCTTCGAATTATGAAGAAGGCAAACAAGGCGTTTTCGAAAAGGACTTTACAAAATCCATCTATTTCTATCAAAAAGCGTGTGAACTAGATGACTTTACGGCTTGCCAAAAGATAAAACAACTGACGCAAAGTCCATAAATTACACCAGCGTTGCTGCACAATAGAACCCTACTTCGTGCGAAAACCAAGGTTCAACAACCATCGAAATTGTGTCACCAACAGTATTTACACAAGAACCCAAATGGGTACTGTGGATTGCGTAGAACTGGGGGGGAGTATAGGATATGAACGAAGTTTTACTACCAATCCAACCCCACCATCACCCACGTTGTGATTGATAAA
>CAKZLX010000720.1 GCA_937127265.1 uncultured Pseudomonadota bacterium | reverse complement strand
GGTAACCAGACCAAGAGCGTATGATCTCTTCTTGCCGTGTTAGATCATGAAATTGAGGATGGCAGTGGGCGTTGGCGTAGAGCACTTGTTGACTCCAGATTTGTGATTACTGTTGTCATAATCAGGAGAAAAGACATGGGTGGTGGTTTTATTGATGCATTGATTACCATTTGGATGGACTTGGGGCTTCCTTGGACATCAATGACACCTTTGTATATAACCTTGATTGGAGCAGGCGTTCTGTTTCCATTTTTTCTGCGCAATATTCGGATATCACAAGCCAGAAATCTCTTGAAACGGTCGAATTCTTTGTACCATCAGGAGCGACTGAACATGGAACAGTTGGCGATTGCCAAAGTGCAAGACATTCCAGTGGCATTATTGGGGTTAGCCGATCAAGCGATTGCCATGAAGCGAATTCAATTGGCTGAAGAGATTTTGACACATGTTCCCGATACCAAAAAGTATCGTCCAGAGAAGAGACGAATAGCACAAAGAATCTCCCCAACCTCCAGTTTGGATCATTGGGTTCAAATCCAAAAGGTGCAAAACTTGATCTCTCAAGAAATGTGGGATGCAGCCAAGATTCAGCGCCTACAGATTCCCGACAGTTACTGTCAGGAAGAAGAGGTGATTTGGATAGATGAACAACTTGCACTTCATTCTTAATCAACATCGTACTTGGATATAGAATCGTTAGAATGAGGTCTTTTCGAAACTTTATTTTCGAACACAAAAAAAGAGCCAATGGTAAAACCAGAGACTCTTTTGTAAAGATGAGTATAAATTGAAACTTATGCTTTCACAGCAGAGCGAATCAACAACAATCCCTTGTTGGCGCCAGGAACACCACCGCGGATGAACAACAAACCACGTTCAGCATCTACACGTTCAATGTGCAAGTTTTGCATTGTGACGCGCTTGTTACCCATGTGACCAGGCATTTTCTTTCCTTTGATAACGTGACCAGGAGTCAAACGTGTACCAATAGAACCCCCGTGACGGAAGTATTCGTGTGTACCGTGAGAACGAATGAAACCAGCGAAGTTATGTCGCTTCATTACACCAGCGAAACCACGACCTTTACTGGTACCAGTAACGTCAATTTTGTCACCGCTGTTGAAGAAGTCAGCCACATTCAATTCTTGAGCACCACTGTATTTTGCAACCTCGTCTTTGTTGACTCGGATTTCGCGGATGAATTTCTTGGGTTGTACACCAATCTTTTCAAATGCGACTTGTTGTGGTTTAGTGGTGTGTTTTGCTTTGCGCTCACCAATACCCACTTGTACCGCGTTGTATCCATCTTTACCATCTTCGGACTTAACGCGAAGAACAGTATTTCCGGCAACAGAAACAACTGTTACTGGAATGACGTCATTGTTTTCATTGTAGATTTGAGTCATACCGACTTTGAAGCCCAAAAGGCCCATTTTTTCATTAGCCATGATTTTCCTCGTGCATTGGATGATAAGGGGAATTCCAAATCATCATACAAAAATAGCCCATTCAATATAATTGAACGGACTACTTTTGGCAAACTTTGGATCTCTTTTCCAACATGAATCGAGGGTCCAAATACAAACCTTAGTATTAGAATGTATATTTGAAGTAGCCGGTTGGTTGAACACCCAAGTCCCAACCGACGATATATAAAACATCCACATCAGCACCAATTGAGAAGTGAGCCAGTTTGGTGTAGTATTCAATCGTTGGTCCACCACCGACAGGAATATAGACTTTACGATGATTGGGTGCCGCTGTAAGTCCCCATGATTGAGCCACGACCAAAGTGTCAAAACTGGCAGAATCCATCAGAACAGGCATTCCCATAACCCCAGCAATCGCGCGAAAACCAATACCCAAACGACGAGTAGGGTATTTTGAGATCTCATAGGCTCCAGTTAAAGCAAATCCACGGGTATCACCTTGGAAATAATTGTTAACAGCCAGATTCCCAGGTTGCTGATCATAAGCAGCACCATTGTGTACTGTTTGTAAAAAGGAAACTTCCCAAGCCATCGATAACGATTCACGGTCCATAAAGTCATCTCCCACGCTGAGAGCCACAGTGTTTACGGGCGCAGTGAAAGGAGCAGGATGATTTAATACGTACAGTGTTGCCCCTACATTGGCTTTACTGTACATACCGCGTTCAATTTCACGGACATTGCGATCAAACTCTACTTTCTTGACCTTTTTCTTACGCGATTTTTTCTCTTCTTTGTTATCCAAGTCCAAATCTTGTGCTTGTGCAGTTGTGCTGAAGAGAGAAAGACCACTACACAGTGAAAGAACTCCAAAAACTTGCGTCATATTTGTCATGATTGTCATCCTACAATGAAATTTGTCAATTTTAAATGTTCTATGAATATAGAGACAGACACTGTAGAGGGAATGTCCACAGTGTCTTTGATATCTTAAGAACTAAAGATGAATGGGTAAGAAACGATAACTACACCGCCACCTTTTGGTTCAGGGAATTTAAATCGCTTGAAGCGTCCTGTAATACAACTTTCAACTGCGGCAGATCCCATGGATGAAGTTTTGATTCCAGCTTTGGATACCGAACCATCTGCTGCAATGGTGAACTTCACAATAATCTTTCCTTTAAGACCAGGATTTTTGGTCAACTCACGTTGGTAGCAGTAACGGATTTGGTTCATGTTTGCCTTGATCACTTTGTCGATCAGAGATTTGTCCAAGGCCCCCAAGATGATTGGTGTACCACCTGATTTAATGGAACCACCAGAGCGTTTCTTTCCGACAGAACCACCGCCTTTACCATAGCCACTAGAGCCTCGTCCGGAACCTTTTGTACCTAGACCACCTACGCCATCAGCAGTACCACCACCACCGAGACCACCGCCGGAAGCACCAAGACCACCAGATCCAGCTTGTACACCTTTGGCACCGATTACACCACCAAGGCCACCTTGCATATTGGCATCCAGATTGGCGATACCACCCATACCGTCCATCGCACCAGAGTCAGAGTTGGCACCAAAGTTCAAACCACTCATGAACTCGTCAACAACTTCTTTATCTTTGGTTCGTTTGTCAACTTCAACCTTATCACCTTTGGCTTCTTTCATTTTGGCATCTTTTTTACCAACTTTACCTTCTTCTTTTTTGGCTTTGGCACCTTCACCCGCGTCTGGGTTGGCGTCTTTTTTCTCTTCTTCAGGAGGTTCAGGGGCTTCTTCCAATACCAGCTCAGCGAACAGTTCTTCATCGAGTTCTGTATCGGTAATCTCTGGTGTTGGTGCCAAGAAAAGGATGTAATAGGTGAGGAAGGAGAACATCAACAACAAAACAGTCATCAAACTTGCGAAAGGATAATCGATGTCAGAGGCGATGGCACCAGTGATTTTTTGTCCTTCTGGAGCACGATTGGCTACAAATGTGACACTTCCTGTTTGAATGATGATCCCACCTTGTTCGGGTAAGTCATACTCAAATCCTGTACCCACATCACGAACTTTTCCTTGCGATTGCAATGCGTCAAGGGATGTCGTTCCATTTTGGTCAAAGGTCCAGGCTGTCCAGTTCTTGTTGATTTTGCAAACAGGCTGATTACCATTCCAAGACACAAGGTTTTCTGGAGTCTCCATTGGGCCGTAGAAATCATTTTTCCATTCAGTTTTGGATTCTGTAAAAGGATACATAAGCCATGAGAAGGCACCAAAGCCAGCAGGGACCCATGCGACTGGTGTACCGACAAAGCGGAAACGATGACCCAGTTCACTTCCAATGGTGATGGGAGCGTTCGAAGGTGAAAAGACTTTCATCGCCATAAGGTCTGAACCAAAGATTTGGTGAACAGCCAATTTTGTTTTGGGTTTGTTGGCATCAGCAGTATTGGACTGAATCGATTCAACCAACTGGTTTAAAACATCTTCATCTTCATACTCTTCACTGTCCTCATCTTCATCATCCCAATCATTGTGTGTAACTGTATTGATGACGGGTGCTACTTCTTGCCGATGTCCAGGATCGGTTACTTCATCTGCTCGTAAGTCGATAATGTTCCAAGTGAGGCTTGCTGGACCAATTTCGACAACATCACCATCTTTGATGGGAAGGTTCGCATCATGGGGTGCACCATTTACCAGAATGTTTGCGCTTAAACCCGTAAGTAAAGCGATTCCTTCACTGATACCAACAACCGCGGCCATTTCCTCGATGCCTTCAACATCAATACAAATGTTGGTCTCACTGCCTGAGCCAATGATGAGATTTTCAACACTGTCATCGAACTCTTTGGTGTCAATCACTTGACCACCGAGTGAGATAGCTACTTTTACATGTAGTCCTGTACTCATTTGTTACTCCTGTACTCTATTGAATACACAAAACCATCCCGAACTTTCAAATAAAAGCGGTTGCTATTCACTTGAAAGGAGAGTCTCTTTATCTGTTTGAACAAACGTGAGTGATGAAGAGAGAAATCGGTTGGTTCGATGTAAGTTACTTAATGTTGTTGACCGATTGAGACATTTCAGGGTTGAAATCCATACGCAACTCAATCAAAGGGTTGAATTTTGTTTTGGTACGTTCCATCAATAAAGAACCTTGTGGCTTTACCATTTCACCAGAGATGTCAAGGGCATCGAAGTCAATCTCGGTACGTTCAGAGTATTTGACACTTCGATCGTCATCTTGAGCGAAAGCATTGTTGGATGTTGCTAGCAACAGAGTACTGGTGAGCAGGGCAATAAATAGACGCATATGGCCTCCTGTATGGTTTTCATCATTAATATAGTCAGAAAATCTTCTTTTTGCCGTCAAATTTAAGTCAGAAAGTTGTTGGTTTTCAAGAAGACCTTCCATCTATATTGACACCGAATCAAAAGAAAAGTTCCCATGATTTATGCAATTGGTATCAGATTTATTCGGTTGGTGCTTCTTCTGGTGTTTCAGGTGCATCCGTACCACCTTCAGTTTCATTGGTCGGAGAGTCACTTGGCGTTCCACCTCCACCGGCACAAACATCTTTGAGTGCGTTTAGACTCTCTTGTGTATCGGCGACAAAGGGAATTACATCACCAGCCATTTCGATTTCTTCAGCTTCAATAACCATCAAGCCTTGTTCCAAGACCATATCAGCCATCTCGATAGCTCCACTGTCGATGGCTTCTGCACATGATGCCATTGAATCTTTTGCAGCTTGTAAGGATTCAACAGCCGTTTTCAATTCGTTCATCTTTTCTTCCTGACGCTTTTTACGC
>CAKZLX010000719.1 GCA_937127265.1 uncultured Pseudomonadota bacterium | reverse complement strand
ATACAACAAATGCATCGCAGCACTGCATCTAACCTGTCAGATCGCCAACGAATACGATGTGCGGCTGTGGCATATTGTTGAAGAGGAAGTGCCAGCTTCACATGCTGATCTTGATAGTCGCGATTACGCCTGTGAGCTGGACAGCGCTGTTTCAAAGATACCTTTTGACAGCAAAATCATTTTAAGACCCCACAGCCTCATGCAAAAGATCGATGAAGACGATTGGTTTGCCCCTTCCTCTGCGCCTCATCAGTCTGTTGACACCATCAAAGCAACACAAGATCAAGAGTCTAATGGGCTACCAAAATGGGCTTGGGTAGCCGGTCTGGTGGTCGTGGCTGGTGGCGCATGGGCTTCCACTCGGAGTAGCGACATCAAGGATCCAAATGTCCTGATTGACGAGTCACAAACCAAAACGACAAGCACAAAAGAACTGACACCAGTACCAAGTGTCGATGTTGTCGATGTAACAGATGTAAAAAAGAGTAATGAACCGTCAAATGTGGAAACGAATCTTCAAGAAAACAACTTTCCAGATGACCTAGCAAACGCAAACGAAACAGTCTCTACAAATAACAACCGCAACAAGACAAAGGTCGTAGCCTCCGCGACACCAAAGAGAGCCAGTGCGCCGACAAAGGTTGTCGCCAAGAAAACCACCAAGAAAGTCCGCATCGGCGAAAAGCCCTCACCATTCAGCAAGCAAAGTTCACCCGCTCTGACAAATTCAGACAAAGCAACGACCACTACTGCCAAACCAGTCACTTCGGTCGACAGTTTGCCGCCTCCTAAAAAGAACGTGGCTAAAAAGAACGCCGCCCAAAAGAACGTGACCACAAAATCTTTGGAAATACCAAAGCCCGCATCAACAGTGCTCACAAAGAATACGGATTCTAAACCTGCACCTCAACAGGCTTCAAATACCGAGTCCAGTAGCACACCTGTCAACAAACAAGTGGCTACACCAGTCACAAATGAAAAGGCAAAGCCAACAAATACGACCGAACCATCCCCCATGGAAATAGCAGCCAGTCTTCAAGCAATGGTCACTGGCAAAACCACAACACCAGAAGCTTCCACTGAACCACTACTTTCTCAAAAGCCCGCTTCTGAAACCGAAAACCAAGACAGTATCGCGACCGAACAAACCAATCCTATTGCCCACTCTGCAGTGGACTCCGTTGCCGTACAGGTTCAACAAACAGAACAAACACCCTCGCCTAGCGTTTCGGAAAGCACTTCAACCATTCCAACGCAGGAATCCGCACAGGAGAAGGACAAAGAAGTAAGTCCAAACACACAAACAGAGCCCTCAGTTCCGAGTGAACTCACCAAAACAACGGATGACCAACCACCGAGCAAATCTGTCCGAACATCCTTGAATACCCAAGAATTAAATGACTGGTCAAAGCAAGCGATCACTGGAAGTCTGGATACGAAAAGAATTGCAGACTTACAATCAATCAGCAAAGAGGAACCAACCTTCACTCGTGCTCAGTCCATCGTACTCACCCATGCACAACAAAGTGGTTCTACCGAGCTTATTGGACAAAGTCTTCAACAAATTCTTTCGATTGATGCCAATACCCACAAGCCGATTTATCTTTTGGCGATGGCACAACACCAATTCAACCAACAAAACCTGGATAGCGCACGCGAGTATTTAATGCAGGCAGAACGCAACTGGGTGAACGTTGAACGAGAGCAATTAATGGTGCTCCGAGCGCAACGTGACAACATCGTTGCCCACCTTTCCTATGTTAGTTTTCTCGAAACCGGCTCAGAAGATTCTCGCTTACAAAGTGTCTCTCATTTCCGTAAGGTCAAAAGAGAAGCCAGTCGAGCCAAACTGCGTTCTTTGTTGGAGCAAGCCGAGTCAAAAATCCAGCAATTAAAAGGAGGCAACGCATGATACTTCTTTGGTTGGTTGGGTGTGCCACCCGTACAATTTCTGGATCCATCTATTCCATTGAGCAACAACCTTTGGCCAATGCCACCTGTGTCATGGTTGAACAAGCAACCCAAAGTGATACCAATGGTCTCTATCAGTTTACAGATCTCCATCTTAAAAAGGGTGAGTATACAATCCAATGTACCCACAAGGGCTTTCAATTCTACCAAGACACCATTTCAATCGAGGGAATCTCGGCAACCGTGCCACAAATTGTGCTTACTCCCTTAGATGTACAAATCCCCTATCTCCCTATCAACCTCGATCCAGCTAGTCCCATCACCCCTTCCAAGTGAGAATACCTAGATGCTTCCTCTCTTTTGGCTTGCCTCATCTGCCTTAGCAGAGGTGACTATGGATACACATTGGGTAGCAATTTTAGAGTTTCAAGCGCTGAACGATGATGGTCATGACATCTTGTTGCGCCAACTGTCCAATCAGGCACGGGAAAGTGCTTTACAGACTTTACCACGGGAATATTCGATTCTCACCAAAGACAATATGCTCCAAGTGATGACCGATAACGACACGAACCTCACCTGTTTTGAAGGTTCCTGTATCATTGATGTAGGTCGCAGTATTGGTGCTGACTGGGTATTATCAGGAGAGATCATAGCGCCCCCTTCTACAGACTCCTTTCATTTAACACTCCAATTGTACGACACCCATTCCGCCGCCTTGTTGGACATGAGAACCTTGACCACCACCGACCCCCTAAAAGCAGTTCAACAAACGGTTGTGGAAATGTTCTCCCAATCTCAACCTACGACATCATTCACCGATTTGGATGTCATTGAGGTTCATCCCAGTAGTCCCATGACCTTGGGTTGTTCTCCACAGAAAACAAAACAACTGCTTCAACCATACCTTCCAGTGTTTGCCCCCGATCAAATTCACTGTACCGACAATACCTCACCACAATCTTTGGTCACCATCACCCATTCTTTTCAATTAACCAAGCATCCGATCACGATTGCAGAGTGGAATGCCACCATCGCCAAACAACAGGAACAGGGTGACTTGCAACCCATCAAGCAACAACACTATGCTACCGATTTATCAGACTATCCAGCAACCGACTTGTCATGGCTTTCAGTGGCTCATTTTGCCAATGTACGTTCTCAACTGGATGGTTTATCGGTTTGTTATACCATCGAAGGGCAATCCGTTTCCTGGTCCAATAAAGATTGTACAGGCTGGAGATTACCAACCGAAGCCGAGTGGGAATACGCCATGCGAGGCTCTGCTCTTCACGCTGTTGCCTGGACAGGTTCGATGGGACATGCTTGGAATATACCGGTGACCAAAGCCGGACCAGTCTGCCAAAAACTGGGTAACGATTTGGGCTTTTGTGATATCACCGACAACAGTTGGGAATGGGTGTGGGATTGGTATGCCCCCTATACATCATCATCCAAAGTCAATCCGATTGGTCCCAAACAAGGTTCACACAAGACCATTCGCAATGGCAGACATCGTCAATCCTATGCGGCCAACCTACAACCAGCCGCGCAGACGATTGGATTTCGCTTACTTCGCGCTAGCGATGAAACCAGTCAGTCGAGTAAATAGATATCCACACCGTCCAAACGCGTAATCCATCGTCCGTGTTGCCACAATTGTGATTCCAAATGTGCAATCGGTGCACGGAGATCAGTTTCAATTTCGGCCTCGGTCAAAAATGGATACCCACTCTGATAAAAGGCATGTGGACCAACCGCTACATACCGTACACCTTGTTGCTTCAGATTGACAATTGCTTGTGCACCATATCGCAATGACCAATGGCGAACGGGGGTATGATCTTCGACCGAAGACAAAACATAGGGTTTGTCCAATAATCCACCGGTCCAAAGACAGAACAAAGCCACCGTACCATCAGCATGTCTATTCAACCACTGGGTTGCTTGATCCCCCACAACAGTCTGTTCTCCTTGCGATCGTTTCATTTGTTGTTCAAACCACGGTGCAAGATTCTTCTGCAAACCAATCCCAAACAAGACCATCACTAGCAAGTGTGTCGACCAACGAATGGATTGTGGAAAATATCGGGCCTGTTGAATCGCAATGGCCAACCCTACACCGATCATTGGAAACAAATGACGTATCCAGTGCGGTCCAACAAACCAAAATACAAAGGCACCAAGCAGCACGAGTCCCTCTCGAAACTGTTTTCGCACCAATATTCCAAACAACAGAACTATCCCAAAGCCTCCAAAAACAGGAGATACCTGACCCAAAAACGGAAAGCCACTGACCTTGGCATGCACCAACAAATTCCACGGGGTCACCCAAATATCCGACCAGTTGCGACCCATACCATATTTTTCAACCCAAACAAAAGGCATCGATATCTCCCAACCCAGATAGGGAAACAGCGGATGCACCCCGTCCAACCAGTTGCGACCTAGCCAAACCGCCACAAGCATCCCCGCAATAAATGCCTCTGAAAATTTCTCAGACCATGATCGTCTTGCGGTTAATCCAATTAAAGCCACCACCCCAACCGCCGTAAATTTTCCAGCGACGGCAAAACCCAATAAGGCACCCCAAATCCAAGGTCGATGTTGTTCACGCCAAGCCAACCAAACCCACCACAGAACCACCATGTTATTGGCGGTCACCATCGATTGTTCCAATAACGAGTACGAACCGAAAACAGCTGCCCATACCCACCAACCACCTCCTGTCCACTGTTCCTCACAATACTGCACCAAGGAAGTCCAAGCCCCCAAGGCAGTCCAAGAGGCAAACAATACCACCGCCTGATGCCCACCAAGTCCATACAATAAGGTCAACGGTAAATGCCAAATCAGTGGGCGAGAACCATTTGGCGATAGTTCCCCCCCTTTCAGTTCATTCCACAACCACATATGCTTCGGTAAGGCATGATGATAATACAAAGCATCCGTATCTACAATGGGCAGACTTGCATTCCACACCATCCAAATCGCCAAGATCATGACAACTGAAATGTGCCACGTTGGCAATCGAACCTCTGTCCAGTTCCACCGATCGATCCAGATGCGCCACCATCCAATCGGCAGCAAAAGCAATCCCCATCGTGGACCAACAAAAAACGATATCGGTAACATCAAAGTACCTACTGTACCTAATCCAACCATCCATGCGGTATCCCAAAGCAAAGTTTGGCTGATCCATCGTCCCCAGCCACAGAATGAGATCATCACAGAAGATGCAACCACAACAGCCAACAACATTTCCGCTAAGGATTGCCATATCCCCGACTGGTTGAATACCCATACTCCAATCAATAATG
>CAKZLX010000718.1 GCA_937127265.1 uncultured Pseudomonadota bacterium | reverse complement strand
CCACTGATCATCCACCGTCCACAGTCTACCCAACAGTCCTTGTCGCAACTCATCGTCCAACTGATCCATGTGTGGCGTCATCGACCAAGTGGCAATCTCGGTTTTGGGTTCGATTAAGATTTGCAGGGGTACCGTGTTTGGGTGGGCATCGAGCCAATCGGTGACCACCAAAAGGCAATCCAACAACAGGTCACAGGTGCTTCGGGCATCGATTACCGGAACGTGCTGAACGGCAATCACTTCTCGTTCGGGATCCCACACCACGTCAATCTCAAACTGGCGAATCCCTTTGTCTAGTTGTACGTCCAGTGGATCATGGGTGTAGTTCCACTCGGCTACCGTGTTACTTTCAGGAGCAATGTGGTAACTATTGTGGGTGCCGAACACTTGGATATGGTTGAAAGGTGTATCGGGATCGATGTTGTCGATGAGACCATTGTCGGCTGACGCGGTGTCGACTGTCTTGGTTGGTGTCGGCTGACAAGCCCAAAGCATCATTGTCACAGTAACATACATCGAATCTCCCCTTACCTGCTTAGCGTATATCCAATTTCGTCAGGGATCAATGTAATTATCAGGTCTCAACTTGCTCATATCGACAAGGAATACCCAATTGACCAGACAGTTTCTCCAACAGGTCACGAGATATATCATCACCAGCAACTGGTCCCACAACCACCAATGCTTCGATGGTATAATGTATATCCAAGCCTCCTGTGTACAAATACGACAGCAACTGCCCCAATGCTTCTTTGATACACTGCATCGCAGTTGAGGCCGTTTTGATCTCATACAACGTCAAACGATTGCCAACCATCGTGACCAAATCCACTTGACCACCAGATACCGGTAACTCTTGGGCAATACAATCACTACCTACAATTGGAGCCAACTGGTGGGTGAGTGCTCGTTGTATTCTCAAATGAGGGGTGTCCACGTTTTCGGTTTGTTTTCTGCTTCGTGTAAAAACGCCTTCTTGCTGTGGGTTGCGTGTGGGTCTAAATAGAACGCCCCGAACTGGAGACTGTTCCGATGCCTTTTGGTAAGAACCTTTGTAAAACACAGGAAAGGCAGTGTATTTGAGATGTCTATGGGTCGCCTCTCCACCGCTAAAATCTGAGGGACCAAGTCCCAAGGCAATGCCCAAAATGGCTTTGGGTGGATAGATCTTGCCATCAATTTCCATGTCGTACTTGGTCGATTCTTTGAAACCATTGGGGATGGGGCTCTGTTGACCAAGCGCTTCATCAATCATCGTTGCGGCACGTCTGGCTTCTTGGTTGGTGATGGGTCTCAGTTTGGATTTGGGCATCTACTCTCCCTGTTCTCTAGGTTCTTCCATTTCCGTTTTCTCATTTGGGACCTTTTCCAACTCCACGCCTAACTCTGTCTTCACCGCATCCCAATCCATATCAAGCGGTTGATAATTCTGGGTTGGCAAGGCACCGATTTGGGCTTGCAACACCACAATACGCTCCTCATGCTCGGGGTGGGAACGCATCCACAATGGTATCATCTCGGTCAACTCATCCTCTTCTTGCTCCATGATCTGAAAAAACTCTACCATACCCGTCGGATCAATTCCCGCCTCAACCATCAAATTGAGCCCCTCCACATCGGCATCGGTTTCGGAATCTCTAGAATAGGCATTGACGGCAGATGCACTGAAGATTTCAGCCCCAAAAGCAACCATACCTTCGACATTTCCCAACAGCATATCGAACACCAAAGCGACACCCGCAGCCTCCAAGATTCTGGCCATCCCGTGTCGTTGGGTCACATGAGAAATCTCGTGTGCCAGCACACCCGCTAATTGCTCTGGGCGTTCGGTGTCTTCAATCAAGCCAGT
>CAKZLX010000717.1 GCA_937127265.1 uncultured Pseudomonadota bacterium | reverse complement strand
TCGGTTGCGGCATGCAATTTGATAGTCGACACTTACAGGAAAACCAATGGTTTGTTGTGTTGCAAGGTGCACGGGATGGACATGACTTCCTTCCGATGGCAGCCTCCAAAAATTGCGCTGGTGCCATTGGGCAACAGATGCCTTCGGATTGGACCAAAGGTTTTGTGCAGGTTGAGGACAGTCTCTTGGCATTTCAGCAGATTGCCGAAGGTATCCGAGACAACTTTGCCAATCCAGTTGTTGGCGTGACTGGAAGTGCTGGTAAAACCACGACCCGCGCCTTGATCGCCTCGGTCTTGGAAGGGTTGGGAGCCGTTCACCAAACCGATGGTAACTTCAACAATCACATCGGGGTACCAAAAACAATTACGGATGCTAGTGGAATAGAAAGTGCTTGGGTGTTGGAAATGGGCATGAGTGCCTTGGGGGAGATTCACCGTTTACAAGAAATTGGTAAACCAACCATTCGGGTGATTACCAATGTTGGAGCGGCACATGTCGAAGGTTGTGGTAGTATCGAAGGCGTCGCTCGGGCCAAAGGAGAACTATTTGCGGGTGCCCGTCCAAATGACACTTGCTGCATCAACTTGGATGATATGCGTGTTCGTCAGATTCCGATTCCCCATGGTGCCAATCGCCTAACCTATGGTAAAAATCAGAACGCTGATATTCGATTGCTCAACAGTACCGTCAAAGACTGGTCCACATTGGTAGAGATTCAAACACCTCTCGGTATCATTATAGCCACCATCCCTGTTCCTGGAGAATTCATGGCTTCCAATGCTTGTGCCGCAGTGGCTGTGGGTATTGTCGCCAATGTCCCCCTCCAACAAATCCGTCAAGGATTAGAAAAGTACCAACCTGTGGGCATGCGCATGAAACTGGAAACGATTGGTTCTCTACGGGTGATCAACGATGCCTACAATGCCAACGTTCTATCGATGAAAGCCGCTATTGATTCCTTATGCGCCCAGTCCACACCAACCAAAATTGCTCTACTTGGAGACATGTTGGAAATGGGTGAATCTGAAGATTCAGTACACCAAGAAGTACTCGCGTATGCTCTCGATGCCGATGTCAGGATAGGATTGGTTGGACCCCGTTTTCAGAATGCATGGAGCCAGATTCAAGCCAATTATCCACACCGAACCATTCTGCACCTCTCCCAAGACAGTCAAACCTTCGCCACAGAATGGACGGCTCCCACCGGGGATGCCACCATTTTATTAAAAGGTAGCCGTGGAATGCGAATGGAAAAGATACTTCAACAGTTACAAGATGGGAGTGAACATCGATAATGCAGCCAGAAATCATCATTGTCGGAATGGGTGCCAGTGGACAATCTGCAGCAAAACTGGCCTTGCACCTCGGATATACGGTTCACTGTGTAGACCGAAAAGTGTCCAGCGTACCAATGGGTGCATATTTTCATTTAGAAAGCGAAGGAGCATGGCAGACCCTTCAACCTGAACGGGTGGTTGTATCGCCTGGTGTGCCCTCTCAGAATGCCGTCATTCAACAGGCCATCGCAAAAAATACCCCCATCCTCTCAGAACTCAATTTTGCCGCTCAACACTTAACGGTACCTATCGTTGGGGTGACTGGTACCAATGGAAAAAGCTCCACCGTCTGGTATACCAAACAACTGTTGGAGGCACTGGGTCACTCGGTATTTTTGGGTGGAAACTTTGGCTGTGCTTTGAGTGAAATGGTCTTGGAGATAGCACGAGATCAACATGTCTACGACACCGCAGTCGTAGAAGTTTCCTCGTATCAAATGGAATGGTCACAGGATTTTCATGCCAACGCAGCCGCCATCTTGAATCTCACACCGGATCATCTTGCTCGTCATGGAACCATTGAAGAATACCGCCGTTGTAAAATGAAAATATTTGCCGGACAAACCACAGCCGATCGCGCCATTGTCCCACTAACTGACCCCACCTTACACCCCAACACGGATGCTGAGGTGGTCTATTTTGGTGACCAAACATCAGTGAATGACCGGCTGTTTGGATGTTTTTTGACACCCACTGGTTTACACTGGCAGATGCCCGATAATACTTGGTCGATATCCAAAGACGATATCCCACTGATGGGGACACATAACCTTTCCAATGTGGCAGTGGCATTGCTGTTGGTCGATCAGGTCAGTACCAAACCAATCACCGCCTCTCTCTGTTCAGTGCTCACCCCTTTGGAGCACCGTTTGGAACCATTGTGGCACCAAGGAAGACTCTGGATAAACGATTCCAAAGCCACCAACATTGAAGCCACACAAGCCGCCTTGGAAAGCATGACCGAACCAGTGGTCTTATTACTGGGTGGTGCAGGAAAACAAGGTGCCAACTATGTTGACTTACTACCTGAAATCAACCGTACCGTACACAGCATCATTTGTTTTGGCGGAAGTGGCCAAGAGATTCAACAACAGTTGCAATCTGTCCTACCAAAAAATATTTCTTGTAATTTTACCATTGACTTGTCAACAGCAATTCAATTGGCTAGACTAGAAAAGGACCACCGACCTATCTTATTGTCACCTGCCTGCGCTTCATTTGATGCCTTTACCAACTTTGAGTATCGTGGTCGCTTTTTTAAAGACACCATTCAACAATAGGGGTTTGAATGCACAGAAAAATTGATCACTGGCTCGTCCTCATCGTCACCCTCCTTGTCACCAGCGGTATGCTGATGGTGTTTTCAGCAAGTGCCGTGGGAAACCCCTCCGTTGTCGGAACTGAATTCAAATACCTAATTCGACAAGGCATGGCTTTGGGAGTTGGACTGGTACTGGCATTTGGCGCCTCGAAAATGACCTCTAAAATGTGGCGTGGAGTACACCTATACTTTTATAGTCTGATGGTTGGTCTGTTACTGTTGTGTCTAGCCCCAGTGATTGGGCATACCTCTCATGGTGCGGCTCGTTGGATCAGTTTGGGTCCGATCAACTTTCAACCCTCAGCCTTTGCCAAAATTGCCGTTTTGATTTCATTGGCGACTTTCCTGCACAACAATCGTGGTAAAGTCCACTTACTGCCCACTACCTTTCGGGCGGCGATGATTCCACTCGGTATGATTTCATTTATCATCATTGAACCAGACTTTGGAACGTCTTTGATTATCGGATCTTTAAGTTTCTTTATGGTGATCATCGCCGGAATGCGTTTCAAACACCTTGTCACCTCTGGCGCCGCCCTTCTGACCATTGGTGGCATCGTACTAATGTCTGCTGATTATCGGGCTCGTCGTATGCTCAACTTCCTTGACCCCTGGAGCAATCGACAGGCGGAGGGATACCAAGTAGTGCAAAGTTGGATTGCCATGCACAACGGTGGTCTCAACGGACAAGGATTGGGTAATTCTCTGGCCAAACGACAATTTTTACCGGAACCTTGGACCGACTTCATTGCCGCAGTGATCGCCGAAGAATTGGGTTTTATCGGAATGTTAGTACTGATAGGTCTATTCGGTGCTTTTTTGTGGCGTGGACTGCAGATTGCCCGCCATGCCAAAGATGCCTTTTCAATGTACCTTGCAACCGCCCTCACGTTTATGATTGTCGGTGAGGCTTTCTTTAACATGGGTGTAGTCATGGGAATTGTTCCCCCAAAAGGACTGGTTCTCCCCTTCATTTCCTATGGTTCCTCGGCAATGATGGCCAATATGTTCGCAGTGGGCATTTTGATTGGCATTAGTGCTGAGCGCCACGAGACTCCTCTTGAAGAAGGTTGGTACAAAGCACCCTCTGTCAAGAATACGATGGAACTTGACGGTATCTCGGAATGGAGCCCAGACTTAGACAACCTCGACAATTTAGAATCTGTTGAAGAAGTTTCTTTGGAAAAATTAACGTCTTCTAGCGCACAGGAATCGTAATCCATGATGTTTCAAGGAAAAATTAAACACATTCATTTTGTTGGAATCGGTGGTTCTGGGATGAGTGGTATCGCTGAAGTCCTATTAAACCAAGGCTTCATCATCACTGGTTCCGACATGAAAACATCCAGCGTGGTCAATCGATTAAGAGAATTGGGGGCACAAATTGCTTTGGGTCATACACCGAGCAATATCGATGGCGCACACGTTTTGGTCACCTCAACAGCCATCCCCAAAACAAATGTTGAAGTGATCGAAGCCCATAAACGACACATTCCCGTCATTCCTCGCGCTGAAATGTTAGCCGAACTGATGCGGATGAAATATGGATTGGCCATCGCTGGTTCACATGGAAAAACAACCACAACCAGTATGGTTGCGATGTGCTTGGTCGCAGGCGGGATGGATCCAACCACTGTAATTGGTGGAAAACTAGATGCCTTTGGATCATCTGCAAAACTGGGTAATGGTGATTATTTAATAGCCGAAGCCGATGAGTCGGACGGGTCTTTCTTGTTGCTCAGTCCAACCATCGCCGTCATTACCAACATTGACCCTGAACATTTAGACTATTGGAAAACCGAAGAGAATTTGATTGATGGCTTCCATCGGTTTGTCTCCAAGGTACCATTCTTTGGTTGCGCAGTACTCTGCTACGATGACCGACGCGTTCGCAGTTTAATCCCCACCTTGCAACGTCGTATTATCACCTATGGAATCAATGAACACGCTGACGTACGAGCCATTCATGTACGTCAAGAAGGCTTGGAAACTTCATTTATTGTGGTACATAAACAAGAATCCTTGGGACGAATTTCCATCTCCATGCCCGGGCGTCACAACATCTTAAATGCACTGGCGGCTATTTGTATCTCTTTGGAACTCAACATCCCATTTACCACTATCCAACAAGGACTACACCAGTTCAGTGGAGTCAATAGACGCTTTACCATTCGTCATCACCGAGCGCTTCTAGACAATCAAGCTCCGATAACAATCGTGGATGACTATGCCCATCACCCAACAGAGATCACAGCCACTTTATCAGCCGCTCGCCAAGCTTGGCCTCATCGAAAAATAGTAGCCATATTCCAGCCTCATCGGTTCACCCGACTTCGTGATCACTGGACAGAATTTGCAAATTGCTTTGAAAATGTCGATCAGGTGGTGGTCTGCCCTGTCTACACCGCCGGAGAAAAACCAATTGATGGCATCAATGGAGCAAACATCGCCACCGCTATTGGAAGCAACGCTTGCCATGTCGATTCCTTAGATGAGGCAAACCAACGAATCCAATCGGAATGGTCGGCGGGTGATGTCATCATTACCTTGGGTGCTGGCAACGTAAACACACTTTGCACCACATTAGGAGACCTTTTACATGGCTAGAAAGAAGACAGCCCCCAAAGAATTACACTGGACCGAAGAATTACAGGCCATTGAAGGTATCGACCTGCACGGTCAACATCACCTTCACATGCATACACCATTACGGGTGGGTGGGCCTGTTGAAGCATGGGTTCGCTGCTCTTCCGTAGACGCACTGCGCCAAGCCATGCCCATTGTTCGCAAACAGGCTTGGAAAATACACTGGCCTTTTGAAGATTGGTTGGTCAAAGATGGTGGACTCAACGGTGTGGTACTTCGTCTAGAAGGAGAGTTTGAACAAATTCGAAAAATCGAACACGGTATCGAACTAGGCACGGCAGCCTTGTGGTCAAACCTAAAGGGTCACCCTGATATACCTGAAGAATTGCAACATTGGTCAGGCTCTGTTGGTGGGGCCTTATTGGCCCCGAACGCCGCTAAATTGTTTGCTGGTTTTGAAATTGAAATCGAATGGCTACGGGGTCGGCACAAACATCGTCGTTTCTTTGATCACCAGACGCCCTTGGATGTACCAAACACTGCCATCCCTCTGTTTGTTCGCTTGTTTAACGTTCGACGACCTCGAAAAACAAAACCACTTCGCACCGGTCAAGTCTTTACATTAGACAAAAACCAATCTCTCTCCGACACCTTATCAGAATTGAATTTACAAGCCGTGCGACTGCGAAACTGGAAAATCAGTGAACAAGACCCCTCTATCATCGTTCACCTTGGCAAAGGTTCTCTTGAGGATTTAAAACTTCTGCAAAAGGCTCTCAACCAAAAATTACAACCTGCTCGCAATACCAAACTGTCTCTCCGTATCCCATTGGTTGGGAAAAACGTTTAATTACTTTGTCTTTGTGACCAAACTGGAGTCTTTATGTCAACGCAACCTTTTACCACATCTCATCGTGTTGGTGTCTTGATGGGTGGGTTATCCAGCGAGCGTGAAATCTCTTTCAAATCGGGAAAGGCCGTTTCTGAAGCCTTGCGTTCAAAAGGGTATACCGTGGTCGATATTATCGTCAATCGAGATATCGCAACCGTTTTACAAGAAGCCAATATCGATGTGGCTTGGGTCGCTTTGCATGGTTTGTATGGTGAGGATGGATGTATGCAGGCACTTCTCGAAATCATGCAAATCCCCTATACCAGTGCTGGGGTTCAAGCGTGTGCAGTTTCGATGCACAAAACCAGTACCAAACGAATGCTACGGGATACCATTGTCAACCTATCCAAGGATGTCGTCTGGGATTCTCAACGCTCCTTTCCAAGCAACTGGACTGCACCATTGGTTATCAAAGACCCTTTAGGAGGCTCTTCTATTGGTGTCTGGCTTTGTTTTTCTGATGAGGACCTTGCCAGTGCCATAAATGAATGCCAAACACTGGGTGGTGAATACCTGATCGAAGAATACACCAAAGGTATTGAAATTACGGTAACTGTTTTTAATGAACAAACATTTCCAGTAATTACGATTTTGCCACATGGAGAATTTTTTGACCTGAAATCCAAATATACCAAAGGTGAAACCACCTATCTTGCGCCAAGTACGCCCCAAGATGTCATCTCCACCGAAAGTATGATTCCCATCCACATCGCACAAGATGCCCAACGCCAAGCGCTCGCCGCCTATCAAAGATTGAACATGAAAGGTGTTTGCCGTGCGGACTTTATTGTGCCTTGCTCTGGTAGACACCCCTCTATCACCATTGCACCCGATGCTAGACCTGTGTTTCTGGAAGTCAATGCAATCCCCGGGATGACCGCAACCAGTTTGGCTCCGATGGCCGCTAAAGTGTTGGGACTTTCCTTTGAGGACCTGACAGAACTCGCCTTGCAGTCTGCATGTTTGGAAAATTCTTAAAAAAATCGGTAGCAAAACAACAATATTCCACTATACTAATTTCATACCCTCTGCCAATCGTACCCTCATGTCTCACCTTCCCTACTCTCCGATTCAACGTCGCAATCTCACCCATCGCGTCCCGCGTATTCTTACCGGACTGATGTTTCTTGGTGTCATTGGATATTTCTCCTTTGAACTCTATGCTTCTCCATTATTTCGCGTACAATCCGTTGAATTGTCTAACCAAAACAAAGTGACCGAAACTGCGGTGCGTCATCTCGCCAACATTCGGTATGACCAACATTTATTGTTATTTGATACCGTCTGGGCAGAAAGTCAAATCGAAAAGCACCCGTGGGTCAAAAAGGCATCCGTTTCTCGTACCTTTCCAAGCGCTGTTCATGTGGAGGTTGAAGAGTACACTCCCACCCTACTGTTGGCACTAGAACGACTGTGGTATGTCGATGATGAAGGTGATATTTTTCGAGCAGCGGACAGTCACGATATCAACCACCCGATCTTGACGGGGGTTCCTCAGGATTGGACAACTGAACATCCGACACTGGTTCAAACGATTATTCGAGATGCTCTGGTGATTCGAAAAGCCTTTGATATTCCTTTATTCAGTAGCGAAGACAACATCAGTGAGATACATTTCCAACGCGAAACCGGATTTCAAGTGATTCTTCGAAACGGTACCACCATCTCACTTGGTTTCTATGAACCATATGGGCGTGTAGAACGTCTACGAAAGATGGTCGCCAAAGGCCTAGATATCACTACCCCGCAACGAATTGACTTAAATGCCGATGAAGTTGCTATCGCAAAACCGCTGAATTAATCTTCCACTTCAGCTAGATACTCTCCACATCACTTCCAACCTCCCTCTATCCCTCCTAGGAGTCCCAACCATGAGTTTTGAATTACTTGAAAATGATATCCCCCGCGCAAAAATCCGTATTATTGGTATTGGTGGTGGTGGTGGAAATGCCATTAACAACATGATCCGCAACGGACTCACAGGCGTAGAATTTGCCGTGATTAATACCGACAGTCAAGACCTCGAACGTTCTCTTACTGCCAACCGTATCCAGGTGTCCACTGATGGAACTGGGCGTGGTTTGGGCACTGGTGGTCGTCCTGAACTCGGTCGTGACATTGCCTTGGAAAACCGTGAACTGCTGCGTTCAGTGCTTGAAGGTGCGGACATGGTCTTCTTAACTGCCGGTATGGGCGGTGGTACTGGTACTGGTGTGACTCCTGTTATAGCCGAACTGGCTCGTGAAATGGGTATTTTAACGGTAGCCGTTGTCACTCGTCCTTTCTTGTTTGAAGGTAATCGTCGACGCAAAACCGCTGAGCAGGGTGTCAAAACCATGAAGAGTTGCGTGGATACCTTGATCACAATCTCCAATCAACGATTGCTTGCCGCTTTCCAAAACATTGGACTTAACGAAGCTTTTCAAGAAGTGGATACCATTTTGTACCAAGCCGTTCGTGGTGTTTCTGATCTGATCAATCTTTCTGGATTCGTGAATGTTGACTTTGCAGATGTCCAATCGGTGATGCAAGGTAAAGGAATGGGACTCATGGGTGTTGGATTTGGTGAAGGTGAACGTGCTGTCATCGAAGCCGCCGAGCATGCCGTCAGTTCACCATTGTTGAATGAAATGAGCATGACAGGCGCCCGCAACATCTTGATTAACATCCGCGGAGGAGACTCCTTGGGTATCCATGCTGTGGATGAAGCCAACCGTGCAATTTCTGAAGCCGCTGACCCCGATGCCAATATCATCATCGGTATGATTGAAGACCCAACCATGGGACACACCGTTCAAATCACTGTGATTGCCACAGACTTTGAAGATGGTTCTGCCGAGCAACAACGTGATGTTGAAGTCCGAGTTGTCGGGTCTGCATATGTTGAAAGTCCTGTGAATACAGAAAATAACAATTCTCGTTCAAGTATGCGGTCACAATCGAAAGCCCCATTGTTGAACAATACCTCAAGTAACTGGATGATGGAAGAGTTTCACCTACCTCGTTTCAGACGCTAAACTTGATCTGTCTTTACTGGGTCTGTCTTTCGCCAGTGTAATCCAAAATACAAAAGCCATTCATGTTCGATGAATGGCTTTTTGGTTTTAGGGGAATAGTTGGGATTTTAGATTTTGGTAAACAACCCATCATCCTCTACAGGACTTCCGTGGACGCAAAGCCAAGACGACTCGGCCATTTAATGAGGTCTCAAAAGTTTCCACCTGGCCGGTTTGAATTAAGACATCCAATTGTTCTTGACGAGGTGTACCGGGAGGAGGACAAGGTCCCGTCGGTTTCCATTTGTTTTCAAAATACCAACGGGTCACCAAACCATCGCGTCCATTAAAATAGGTCCAGGCCTCGATCAACTGTGCCAACAGGTCTTGGGCAATTTCGTTTTGCTGCTCCGGTTCTTTGAGAATGGCAAAGTGTTGCAGTCCAGCCCGCAAGTCAATGATGTCATAGCAGTGCACACGCATAGAACGCGACAGACAATGCCCTCCCCAAGTCGCCACATAGACTGGTTTACCAAAAGAGTTCACCGCTTCTAAAGCTGGCACCAAATCTTCATCGCCACTAAACACAACCGCGGCATCAAACGTATCTCGAGCTGCCAGTTGCACCATTTCGGCAACCAATCGGGTATCGACTCGTTTTTCTACTTGGTAGTGCATGGTGCCTTTACAATGTGGACAAGAGGATTCACGTTCCACAATCGGTTCACGACGAACGAAGAAACCCCGTTTAATCTCCAGTCCACCCAAAAAACGGTCCAAACCAGATGATTCTGAAAATCCCGTATAGTAGTATGCACCTGTCATTCGAGCATTTTCATCAATGGATTGAACGACCCAATCCGCCAACTGTTCATATTGAATCTCCCAATTGGTATACTGGGAGCGAAGGGCACGGTAAAAATTGTTACCATCAAAAAATAAAGCGATACGCATTGGTTTCTCCAACCATGATATAGAAAGATAAAAGTGAAAAGTAAAAGGTACATTACCATGACACACTATGCACATTTTTTCAACCATTCAAGGGCAATACTTGTCCTATCTCTTGGATTCGGATGTAATACATCGACCAACGCGCCTTCACAACTTGAACCGACACGACAACAAATGCACACCATCGTCCAAGAAATCGAACAACAAGCCCACACAATCGAAAGTCTGTCTGATGAAATACGGCGTGCAAACTCCAATACCGAAGCCGAAAAAATCAAACAGTTACAGCAAGAGTTTGAACAAATGTCCCAAAATCAAAAAAGATTGCAGACAGAATTCGAAGCCTTACACCACGCATTACAGGCCACAACCGACTCTTCCCCTACTCCTTAATCCCCAATTGAACCATCACCTGTCGAATATCTAGGGCAACCTGTCCAAAATTGCTTTGTTGAAAAGAGGTCACCTCAGGAAAGTGCTCTTGTAAATTGAAAGTTCCTTGGTCGTTACCAATACAAAATTGCCAAGTGACTGCAGTGTCTAGATGATCCACTGTTTTAGCCATCGATGCCATCATTGCCAGTCGTAGTGGATCTGTATCTGTAAATATCTCTATCACAGTACGACTCCTACCTTGATGCTGAAAACAATCTTGGCTATCTATGGGTGTCAAGTGTAACTGCTTGGCTCGGGCTTGCCACCATTCTGATGCATCGACACCTTGTTGTAAACGCCACATGGCTCGTTTGATGTCTTCTTGTTGAATAGAATCCAGTCCCTTCGGCGGCTGATAGATATCCAGTGTCTCAACAGAGCAGGCGGTTACACACCATAAAACCAAGACACTTAACAATATCCAAACTCTTTGAACCATCGGATTGTTCCTTCAATGGCATCCTCGATCGGTTTCGGTTCAATACCCAATTCAGCAACCATCTTTGCCCCTGTGCGAAAACGATTTTCTTGCATGGAGTTCAGAACATGCGCATCCAAACCGGCAAATCGATGAGGATCGGTGGCAATCAACGGTTTACCCAACACCGAAAGTACTTGTGTTCCCAGTTTTGGTACCGCAAAACGAGGAAAGGACACCCCTGCAATCTCTGCCGCTTTTCGCAATAAGTCTCGATAAGTGAGGTTGTGTGCTCCCAACAAGTACCGTTCGCCACATGCCCCTCTTTCCATCGCAGCAATATGGGCATCCGCACAATCGTCGGCACCAAGGAAACACTTGCCTCCTGTGGGATAAAATGGCAGTCGTCCTTTGCACAACGATAAAATCATCTGTCCCGAAGTCGGTTTGACATCCCATGGTCCCAAGATGTAATCGGGATTGACCACCACCGTATCCAGTCCCTCCCAACCGAGAACCAAATCTTCACTTTGCTTTTTGGTGTTGTAATAATGACGCAACGCACCACTGGTACCATATATTTTGTTGGGATCGATCGACCAATTTTCACACGGCTCAGCAGGATCAGGTAACCTATCCGAAAACCCCACTGTGATACTCGACGAACAATGAACAATACGACCCACCTTGGCTTGTTCAGCAGCCCGAAGTATTGCTCGCGTACCAAAAATATGTAACTGGGTCATCCGCGACAAGCCCTCTGGGGATGGATCAAAGATACCCGCCAAGTGGTATACACCATCCGCCCCCTCCATCAGTTTGGCTAAGTCGCGCACTGCAGACGGCTGATCAACCAGTGGGATGGTATGTAGCCCAATCGAAAGACCTTCCACCAATCGATTGGGTTTACGAATGACGCACTGAACATCATGTCCCTCTCGCAAGAGTGCGCGTACCAAATTT
>CAKZLX010000716.1 GCA_937127265.1 uncultured Pseudomonadota bacterium | reverse complement strand
GTACCAGAACCACACGCTGGACATTTTATTGTCACCTTCAAATGCAATTTGAAATGTAAGGGGTGTGACTCTTGGAAGGTCTCCGAACACAATGATTTGTCGGCGGATGAATGGCGAAATGTCTTTCGGCAAATGCCCCATTTGGATTTGGTGAAGATATTGGGTGGGGAGCCGTTCGTTCTCAGAGATATCGTCGAAATTCTGCAGGCAGTTCGTGAAGAGGTTGACCCCTATATTTTACAACTCACAACCAATGGCATGTTGGAGCAAAGATTGGTGGATGCTATTCACGCCATCGCTTGGCCTGGGTTGCAACTGCGTATCTCTGTGGATGGTTTGCCTGATACCCACGATACGATGAGAGGTATGGACGGCTCGTGGGCGATTGTTGATCGCACGGTAAAACGAGTCGCCAAACTCAAAGAACAGTATGGGTTTTCCTTTGGGATTAATTTTGCGGTGACCGATTCTTCGATCAAAGACCTGCCTCGTATGCGCGAATATGCCAATTCAGTTGGTGCTGATTTAATTCCTGGTTTGGTGGTGACACCATTTTTGGTGGGAACCACACCACCGGAAGAAGAAACGCCAAAGATTGTCATGATTTCCGATAAACAGCAAGCCTTGGATGTTTTGACGCATCAAGAAGTCGGTACCAAATCCCAATTACCATTTTTGGATCATTTGTATTCGCGTTGGGTGACCAAGCGTACCTTTTCCAAGCAGTTGTTTGAAGGGGCACACAAGTTTCATTGTCGTGAGTTACAAGATTTGGTTTTTGTGACGCCCAATGGAGATTTGGTTCGTTGTTCGTTGGATCATAAACCGATCGGTAATTTTCGCGAACAAAGTTTCCAAGAAATTTGGCATGGTGAAGCCATCCAACAAGCCCGTCAAGTCGTAAAAGACTGTCCGGGATGTCTACAGGCAAGTGTGCAAATCCTCTCGCGGTTGTATGGTGGCTGCGTTCTCAGTTGAAAGAGTCTGGTTAGGGCAACTGAATACTTTTGCTGTCTAAATTGACAATGATGTTGTTGGCGGCGCGTTGATCGAGATGAAAGACGGTGTCGCTCAAATCAATTCGTATGTCATCGGCATCAGGTCCATCGCCTTCTGGATCGATGTATGCTCTCAGGGTAACCTTTTTGGGAAGACCAACTGGTAGGGCAAAAGGACCAGGTTGGGTCAGTTGAATGGCATTTATTACCTCGGGATTTCTGGTTTGGGCGGTAATGGCATCCAAGTGAATGATCCCAGATTCAAAGCCATCGTACTGTAAAGTACCCGATATCTTGACAGGTTCAGCACCATTGAGACCAGTGACTGCTTGCGATATTGATCCTTTCACAAAGGGGTCTTCTTGGGTGGGGATACTTTTTCCGGTTCCACCTGTCATGATTGAACCACCACCAACCCAGTCAGCATCGTTCAATAATTTGGCTAGGGCTTCACCCATAATGGCGTGACCCTTGGCAGTGGGGTGCATTTCATCCAAAAACAGCGCATCTTTGCTGAGACCAGATTCGATAAAGAGTTTGGGCACGTTGATGAGCGGTGCACCATAGGTCTCAGCGACCAGTTTCATCGCCTGACGATAGGGGGTCCAAGCTTTACCCTCATTTTTTTCAAGGTTCAAATCATCTTCGTTAGCCAGCATCACAAATACCACTTCGGCATTGTTTTCTTGGGCCATACCCACTAGTGTGGTGAGGTTGTTTACATAGTCGTTGATTTCCACCCGTCTGGCACCGATGTGGTTACTTGATCCGACTTGCCAAGAAACGGTTCGAATCTTCTCTTGTTGTTTACGGACACGCAATTTCCAGTCGGCCACGCGAAAAATGGCTGAGTTAGAAAGAGTGCGTTGTAGTTTACCGACCCAACTTTCTTCGAACCCCATGGTCGTTGCCAACAGGTCTTTGTCCACGAAGGAATCAAAGTTGTTGTCGGACCAAATGTTGGCGACCACTAACAAGTCTGGTTCGGTTTTGAGACCACGCAATCGTAAGAAATTGATGCTTTGATAGGAGGAATAGCCCGGAACGGCAGCACACAACCCCTCAACATCTTCTCCCAACTTTTCAGCAGCCACTTGGGAGAACACTTGGTTGTCTTCGACGCCAAATCCAAAGACACTGGAATCTCCAGTGGTGATTAAACGTTTGATGCCTTGGGGTTTTGGGATTTCGATCTCCTCACCGCGCATCCCTAGTGAATTGATGGTAACGGTCACTCCTTGTTCATTTCGAACACCAGGGGCAAACTCAAACAATAAATAGGGATTGCCTTTGAGGGTTGGTGCACCTTTAATTTTACTTGGTGGGGGGGATTCCCAAGCGTCAAGTTCGGCTTTGTACAAACGAGAAACCAAAGCCTCTGAGGTTAACCACAAACCGAGAGTTGTACAGGCGGTAAAGATAATTTTTTGTTTGGTGTTCATGGCGTTGTCTCTGGGGTTGTGTTCAACTGTTGGAGTACCATTTGCAGGTTTTGTCGAGCAATTTCATTGTTGGGATCAAAGCGAAGGGTAGAGCGAAAAGCTTGTGCAGCACCTTCTAGATCGCCAAGGGCAATTTTTATTAACCCAATTGAACCACGTGCGGCATGGAATTGTGGATCGGCAAGAGTGGCTTTTCGAAAATCCGTTTCGGCTTTCTCCCACAGTTCTAGACCAAAGTGTATTCGTCCCCGAAGGTACCACATGGTTGCAGTTGGGTTGTCGCTAGTTTGGATGAGACGATCAATTTCAAGCAAGGCACGTGTCCATTTTTCTTGTGATATGTAATATTCGACCAAGCCAATACGGGTCTTTTCATTGTCCCCATTCGGTAGTTTTAGGGCATCTTGTAATAGGGTGAGTGATTTTTCTGGAACCTCTTGTTCTTGATAGAAAGTGGCCAAATTGTAATAGGGGATCCAATTGCCCATGTCGATTTGTTTGGCTTCTATCAATAGTTGCTCCATTTTGTGGAAATCCTCTTGAAGTCCGGCGACTCGCGCTAGACCACTTAATGCCTCCACCGAGGTTGGATTTAGTTCTTTGGCTCGGGTGAATTTTTCTTCTGCCACCTCTAAGAATCCTTCTCCCAAGGCGATTTGACCGAGCAGCAACCATGGTTCTACATTTTCTGGTGCGATCATTTGGGCTGTGAGAGCGTATCGTTTGGCATCTTCCCAGTGGGGCGATGACTGTCCATCTTCTTGGGCTTTGAGGATTGCTTTTTGGGAAGACCGTATATGAGGCGTAACCAAACTATTGGTAAGTTCGGATGGTAGGTTGTTTTGTTGAATCTGTTGCAGGTTACCCTTTATACCAGCAGTCAACACGTGTAGATATTCTTTATGGGTATCTAGTTGTTCTTGAACAATGCTAGCAGCGCCATCAGAAATATTTGGCCACAATTCTTTGGCACTGGGGAGGAAATCTTTGACTTTGGTTAAATGAACAAGTGGAATGAAGGGTTGGTTTTGTGGGGTCAGTGAAATGGAGTCCTCTGTGGATAAAGGCCACTTTCGGAATAAGACTTGTCCAATCCAACCATCATCTTCTTTTCCCAGTTTTGTTTGGAAGTCTTGATAGGTCCAAGCCTGATTTGATGCAAGAATCAATAGCGAGTCGATGTTGTTTTTGGGCAAGAGATACAAGAGATGAGGAAATACTTTTTCAATCCGTTGACAAATCTGGGACAGTCCACCATCTTCGATCAATTGAAGGTGTACAATCAGTCCCACCGTACCATTCGGAGTGATACTTTTCGCCAAATGGTGAAGGTGTCTTTCCGATAATCCAGAAGATATTGGAGACTGCCAAGGATGTGGAATGACCTCTACAATTAAGTCAGCAGAGGGTGGTGTGATAGTTTGACGACGTGAATGGGCGGTCAGTTGGCGATTTGGTTTGAGCCAATAATCCTTACGACTGGTATTGAGTGAAGAAAGAAGCCGAGTCAATGTTGGATTAGAAATTGCAATTTGAATTTGTGCTTCAGACATGTCCTCAAATGCAGTATTGACACGTCCAGTGGTATCTCCAAAGATTGCAATTTGCTCAACGTCTGTACCTAGGTTTTGTAAGAGTTCTGCGAACAGTGTTTCATTGTCACTTGTGTTGTTATTGATGGTTAAACGTGTATTTTCGACGACTATGTGATTGCGATTTGCAATTGTTACATCTTTAGACATTTGAGGGCTTCTCCCCATAAAAAACCAACCATACTGATTCCAATGACTAGAACTGGTGGTCAATAGTTGCTCGGTAGGCCAATAACTGAACTTGGAGACAGGAAGTGTGCCCACGATAGGGCCTCTGTTGGTGAGTAAGCAAAATAGGGTGAGTCCAAATCCAACGGCCGCCCCATTCATTCGGGGCCAAGAAAAAATCATCCACAGTGCACTGGCTGTTGCTAATCCCCACAATTCATTGAATTCACTGGAGAAAATACTGTGTACAAACAGTCCACACATTATCCCGATCCAGTTGCTCGAGGAACTTCCCAATCCTAATAAGAAACTCAGTAGGATGGTTCCGTAAAGCAAACTGTATCCGTCCCATGATTGTACACTGGCAAAGCCCATAAAAATCCAGATGAGTAGAAAGACCGATCCAAAACGTTTCAAGAACTTCTCGAACATCCAGAGATTATTGATCCATTGTTGAGAGAGGTGTCCAATTAAAAACGCTGTCAGTCCAAACTCAAAGTCTGTGATGGTTGGTTGGACAAATTGACTACTGTGATTCCAAAGGGCTGTATAAAGGAGACCAATTAATAAGCCAAAAAAATGGGGTGAGATTTCCTTGGTCACAGGAGGGGCATCTGGCTGCGACCGATGACGAAGGAGAAGTACAGTCGGCAATAACCAGCAAGACCACAATGGAATTTGGATTGTGAAAAACGACAGAGAAAAGACTGACAGTCCAAGAATGAAGGCAAGCCAAGAGCCCAACTTTGGAAGTGGATGGGTGTTTTCTTTGGGAAGGAGGTAGCCAATGCAGAAAGTCAACAAAAAGTGTTGGTAACCTACAAACCATGAAAACAAGATTCCCAAAAGAACAACAATAATTTTCGAAATCTTGCTAAATGTAGGCAAAAGTAGACCGGTACCAAACAGAGCAAATAATTCAAAAGTATGATGGATATTCCATCCCAAGTCGACAAATGCACAACGGTGAATGTAACTGAAGGTACAACCAGTGCATAGAAACAACATCAAGTCCATCATTGTCGTTTTTTGTAACTGTTTCATGGAATGCCCCCGTAATTACCGGATTGTTTGAGTTGAGCATGTGAATGGATTATAATAATACGTTATACTTTTTAATGCTTTTTAAAATACTATTGACATGTCAAGTCAAAATAGATTAGACTTGTGATAAGATGACGATAAACAAATTTCTTGAGTGATTTCTATGGGTTTATTTGGAAACAACAAAGATGTGGTTGCAGTGGACATTGGTTCCAATAGCATAAAAATGGTGCAATTGACCAAGAATGGTAGCCAATATTCTTTGACTCGTTGGGGTAAAGAAGAACTAGCCGCCGAAACAATAGTCGATGGTTCGATTATGAACACTGGCGAGGTTATTGATGTCATCAAACGTTTGACCTCTGCTGCCAGTACCAAAAATGTTGTTGTATCCGTCAGTGGGAATGCTGTCATCATCAAGCGTATTACCTTGCAAGCGATGTCGATGGATGAACTAGAGGAACAAATCAAGTGGGAAGCCGAGCAGTATATTCCTTTTGATATCAATGATGTGAACATCGACGTACATATCCTCGAGGGTGCTCACCCTGATCCGAGTCAGATGGATGTATTGCTGGTGGCTGCCCGTCGAGATTTGGTCAATGAAAATCTATCACTTCTTCAACAATCTGGTTTGAATCCAAGTGTTGTCGATGTTGATGCGTTTGCGATTGCCAACATGTTTAAGGTGAACTATCCCGAACTAAATGAAATGGGGACGGTCGCTTTGGTGAACGTTGGACACAATACCGTCAATATTCACGTTTTGCGAGATGGTATTTCCGTCTTTACACGTGATCTGAGTTCCGGTGGTGGAGCCTTTACCGAAGAGTTGCAACGAGCGCTCACCATCTCCAATGAAGAGGCTGAAAAGTTGAAAGTCGGTGATGATGAAAATCCGATGACTTTAGAGGTTGAACAAATCCTTGCCTCTGCTGCTGATGCACTTGCCAATGAGATTCGCAGCACCCTAGACTTTTATCTTTCTACATCAATGGATGGGGTGATTGATCGCATTCTATTGAGTGGTGGTGCTGCTAGAACACCTCGTTTCTCCTCGGCTTTGTACAACCAAACTCGAATAGCGGTTGAAGAAGTTGATCCATTCCGCAATGTGATGATTGACGGACCTGATGTCACCAATGATGTTTTGGATGACGTTGCACCACAGTTTGCGATTGCGGTTGGTCTTGGTATACGTGCTGCCGATGGTTTGGTCGATGGTGATCAAATCGGCGTGAACCTTTTTCCGAAACGATACTCTCGTCGTCAACAGGCGATTCTTGGCGAATTGCAAAATGTAGGCGTTATTCTTGCCGCTGTGGTTGCGATTTGTGCCGCTAT
>CAKZLX010000715.1 GCA_937127265.1 uncultured Pseudomonadota bacterium | reverse complement strand
AGCGCCATGCTCTACACGCCCTCCGTCGCGCCGTCTTCGCCCTGGGTGGGCCGCGCATCCGGGCAGAGCATGACCATCGAGCGTAGGGAGACCGAGCAGGTTTAGCTGCTCGCCAGGAAGGCAACGCCCTTCGCGAAGCCCTTCTTGTTGAAGTGCTTCAGCACGGGCAGGTGGAGGGTCACCCACGTTTGGAGCAACGCCAACCATGACATTGTACACTTTGACATTGAAATCAATGCCGATGATGTCGACTGGTCAACCACAGGTGATCCACAAAAGCACGATTTACACAATACCATGACCCACGAGTTTGGTCATGCCTTGGGTCTTGAACATTCCGATGAACCCCAAGCCAGTATGGCCAGCACCACCAGTATCGGAGAAACCACCAAACGTGACCTTCATCAAGACGATGTACAAGGATTTGTCACCCTCTATCCATTCGAAGAAAATCCTGACAACAATGACCCGGCAATGCCAAACGAAAATACAAATGAGGGTAGCTCTGGTGGAGGGAGTGTTGACAATGCGATTACGCCGGCTGCAACAGGTGGCAGTGGTAATATGGCCCCCGTAAGTCTGGAAAAGGCTGGTTGCACAACCCAGTCTACCCCCCCTCTTTGGTTGGGTATTTTATGGGGACTGATCGGAATCCGAAGAAGAGTCTGATAGATTCGATCCAGCGGTAGAGATCTGAACATTCACAAGATGTTGAATGTGTTGCCCATATTGTAAACGCTCTTGCACCCGTGCACGCTGACGCTCTTTATAACACAGATGAGAGTTGTCACCTTCCTCGTTGGTGACAGCGGTGGCCTGATCGACGATTTGGAATTCAGCCATCACAAAGACCACTTTCCCCAGCCCCTCATCCACAGAATGAGCGATTACATCATCAATTCGTACCGGTACATCAACAATAAAATTGATCACACGATAGGTGGTACTGGAAAATTCATTGGGACTTTCCACCACATCGTCTTCCATAATACCGTTGGACTGGGGTCTATCCAGTCCATGAGCAGCAACCATTTTACGAAAAGGCATCAAATTGTTGTGGCTTTGACCGGGAATTACAAAATTATACGGAAAAGCCTTGCGTTGCAACCAAACCATCAGGGGTAACAAATCATCTTTGGTTTTGGTGATGATCCGAAAGCGCAATTTATCAAACACAGTACTGGCCACATCTTCTTTCTTTGCCAATAATTTGGAAACAATACTGTCTCTGGTTTTACGAGAACCATAAAATTCAACCACACCCGGTACAGCAGACTTCATTGCCTCTTTGTAGGATAAGATTTGTTGCTCGGCATGGGCCAATAATTTCTCTTCGGCAATCGGTGCTTGGTGTCTCAACTCCGCGGAATCCAAATGTTGTAAGACATGCATCAATTTCAACACCACACAAGATGCGGTCTGACGAGGAGAAACAACGTCATAATCAGAAGCCCACAGAAATAAATTCCTGATATCCTCAATATCTTTCACTTCTTGTACACAAGGCATATCCAAATGGGTCTCCAAAAACTGTACAGCATCTTGAAACACCCGTTCAATTCGACGTCGATCGGTCCGGTTATTCCAATCGAAATGCAACACCTTCAAATACTGATCAACCTCCGCCATCGTCCTAAAATTTGCACGTTCCCAATCAACAATAGAATTTCCTGACAAGATAAGGCGAATTGCCTCTAAATCGGATAAACCTATACCATTCACACCAATGCGATCAACCACTACGTTTTGCGTAGACATTGAAATCTGGGCGACAGAAGACTGTGGTTTGTTAGATTGGTCTTTCTTTGGCATTGTTTTCTCAAAATAAGGTTATCCGTTTGCAAACTGTGTAACTGATTTGAGACACTTATAGCCAGTTTACCTTCATTACGATTTTCATTTACGATACTGTCCAAACCACTATACAAAGAGAATACAATGTCAACCATACGCAAGCAGTCCTTAGGCACCCACCTATCATCTGGATTCAAAGCCATTCTTGGCAATGCAGGTGTTTTCATTCCCATTATGCTCGCCTTAGGGGCACTGGATGTCTTTCTGTTCAGAGGGGCGCTATCACTCAATGGCTTTAAGCCTACCGACAACATTTTACAAATGCAGATTCCACCCTCGGCGTTAATGAAACTCACTTTTTCTTTCTTGGGGCTGATGATTGGAATTAAGGCTGTTTTGGGTCCGATTATTGGAATGTTGGTCGTACTCTATGCACGAGCAACAGCCAAAAGTAGTGCTTTGAGTATGAACAGTGCGATTAATTTTATTTCCAAGCGATATAAAAATGTATTCATACCCTACCTATTGGCAATGCTCAGTATTCAAGTGGGGATGTTAATTGTGGTGCCTGGAATCATGTTTATGATGCAATACGCTTTTGTGGACTCGGTTGCCACCTTGGAAAAAGAACAACATGTCCTTACCCGCAGTAAACGTCTAACCAAATCACGTCGAAAATCCTTAATCCTCTTAATCTTGCCATTTGTCATCATCGGACAAGGGATGCAATTTGTTGATTTCATCTACTCTTCAAACTTGCCCGCTCTGATTGGCTTTCACTCTATCTACGAAGGTTTATTTTTGGTCATTACCGCAACCTTTTACATGTTGTACCATGAAAGAATCCTCTTGATTGAACAGCACAAAGCCCGTAAGGCAGCCAAAGAAAATACTCTCCAAGAGACATCTACAGAACAGTCCGATAGTACATCAGCCGACAACAAGGCATGAAGTTGAATGGACTGATCTGCTAGGGGTGCTACATAACATTCACCCCCCTAATCTAGAACCCAGATCAACATCAACACTATGCTTCCAACTACTGATACGGCACATCAATTTCTAGATCAATCCACTTGGTCCAATTTATCCACTGACTCTTTTGCCTACCTTCTTGGATGTCTGGACACAGAAGACCATTTGGCATCCAAACTATGGATTGTTGTTCCAGATGAAATGGATATCGCCAGCACTATCGAAACATTACAGTTTTGGTGTGGAACACAGCGTAAAGTCCTCTATTACCCTGCTGATGATATTGACACCTTAGATGGGTTATCTCCAGCCCGTTCGATCCCACAGCGCCGTTTATTAACCTTGCGAGATTGGTACCAAGAGTCACCAACCATTGTCGTATCCTCTGTTTTTGGGATGATGCACAAAACAGTATCCAAACAGGACCTCCAAGAATCCACTCTCGATCTGCAAATCGAAGAAGAATATCCTTTTAGTGGAGTAATCGAACGCCTGCAACAGATGGGTTATCTTCCCAACCGCGACCTCGACACGCAAGGCATGTTTCGAGTAAACGGAGACAGTATTCACATCTGGTGCATCGGGGAACCCGAACCTGTACGACTGACCTTCTTTGATGATGAACTCGAACACATTCATCGTTTTCGTGACAACAATCGGATTACCGAATCGAGCATCTCAATTTTACCAGCACGCGAACTGGTCTTAACCCCAAATCGATTTCAGCAACTCAAACGAAACCTTACCCGTTTCGTACAAGAACATCGTCGTGGGCGTGAAACTTTTCGTCAAATCACCGGAAATCTACAAGATGGGATTTGGTTCAGTGGCGTCGAAGACTATTTGTCCCATGCCTTTGATTTAGAATCTCCAATCGCGGGACTTACTTCGCAACAAATCATCCTTTTGGAACCCAAACGTTCTCTTGAAACATTACACCTGTGGTCAAGTCGCATCCATAATCGTTGGCGACTATTAAAACCAGAACAACGTCCTCTGGTCGATGCCTCTGCTCGATTCACCACCCAGAACGAAACATTAAATTGTTTCAACGAAGCTTGGCAAATTCACCCTGACAATCAAGGTGGAGCACTGTTTGCTTTCAAATCAACCACCGAATATCAAACCCCTCAACACAGTTTGGAACCTTTGTTGAAACAATTGGAACGATGGCAACGTTTGGACTTTCGAATTGCCTTTATTTCTCGTACATCCAATCGAATTCAACGAATGAATGCCATGTTGCAAAGTCATGGTGTCGAGCACCGAATCGTCGACCGTATCGAGGAGATTGAACCGGGTAAAATCGCTTTATGCCAGGGTAAAATCGAACAAGGCTTTGTCGACTTTGAAGGTCAATTGGCGGTGCTCTGCTTGGAATATGTCTTTAAGATGAGCAAACAACATACGCCCATTCCCACCACCCTCAAAGACGCTGTCATTTCCAACATTGCTGAAATCAAAGCCGGTGACATCGTGGTGCACAAAGAGAATGGTATCGGACGATTTGTGGGGATTGTACAACAAAACATCAACGGAACTCTCCTTGACTGTATTCAAATCGAATATGCCAATGAAGTGTTCTTTTTCATGCCGGTCGATAAAATCGAAAATCTATTCCGTTATCGTTCAATGGGTTCCACCCCAAGATTAGACAAATTGGGTTCGCCATCATGGGCCAAGCGCTTCCGCAAGGTCAAACACAGTGTTGGTGCGATGGCAGAAGAGTTGATCAAACAAATGGCATCACGAGCCAATCAGGTTGGACACAGTTACCATGGGGTACCACAAGTCTTGAACGATTTTTCCTTGGCTTTCCCCTACCAAGAAACACCCGATCAACAACAAGCCATTGATGATGTTCTCACCGATCTAGCCTCCGAAAAACCGATGAATCGACTGATCGTTGGCGATGTTGGTTTTGGAAAAACGGAAGTCGCTATGCGTGCAGCCATGCGGGTCGTCGCTGAAGGTCATCAAGTGGCAATCCTCTGTCCAACCACCATTTTGGCGATTCAACACCACCGTACCTTTGTCGATCGATTCATTGATTTCGGTATACGAGTGGGTCTGATTTCACGACTGCAAACCGCCGGAACCAAAAAGAAACTGTTCAAGAAACTGCAACAAGGTGAGATTGACATCTTGATTGGAACGCACGCAATGTTTGGCAAGGATCTCCGTTTCAAACGATTGGGACTGGTCATCGTTGATGAAGAACACCGGTTCGGAGTCAAACACAAAGAAGCATTACAACGTCTCAGCCAATTGAATCCCGAAGGTCCCACTGAATACATGGCGATGAGTGCCACTCCTATCCCTCGCACACTGCACCTTGCGATGTCTGGTTTACGAGAGGTGAGTGTAATTGCCACTCCACCCCCCGGACGTATTGCCATTCAAACCCGTTTTATGCGTTTCAACATCCAAGAGATCGCCAACCAAATCCGATTTGAACTGCAACGCGGAGGACAAATCTTCTTTGTCCATAACGTCGTCAAAGAATTGGTCGGGATTGCCGAGATGCTGCAGGCTGAACTGCCCAACATTCAAATTGAAGTGGCCTCTGGACAACACAGCAAAAAACACCTTGAACAAGTGATGCTCAACATTTGGGAGGGCAAAACACAAATCTTGGTCTGCACCACCATTGTCGAGAATGGGATCGATCTACCCAATGTAAACACGATTTTCATCAATGATGGTCACAAAATGGGATTGGCACAACTCTACCAATTGCGTGGACGGGTCGGTCGTGGAAAAGAACAAGGCTATTGTACCCTTCTGATACCAGAAGCCGGTCTAGGAAAAGATGCCATGTCTCGGATGACGGCTCTGAAAGAATATACTGCCCTAGGGTCTGGTTTTGCGATTGCCAACGCCGACTTGGAAATCAGGGGTTCGGGTGATCTATTGGGCAAAGAACAGTCCGGTCACATCGATGCCTTGGGGTTAGACATTTACATTGAACTCTTACAAGAAGCCATCCAAGAACTCAAAAATACCCACACCATTGAATATGTTCCACAAGTATCCATTCCAATCACGGCGGCGATCCCCGCTGAATATATTGGAGACCTGCAAGATCGATTACAATCGTATCGTCAAATGGCCACCGCCAAACATGTCGATGATCTAGAAAGACTACTGGATTTATGGGAATATACCTTTGGCCCCCCGCCTCAAATGGCACTCAATGCCGTCGGTCTAGCCGAAGTCCGACTGTGGGCAAAACAAATTGGTATCGAAAGAGTAGACTGGCTCAAAAGCCAAGTACGCTTTATCAGTCACCCTTCCTGTAAAATCCCTTGGCAAAAAGTGGAAGAGATCAGTCAACAAAGTGCGCGACTTGAATTCGTCTATCTGCAAAATGGACTGTGGAAGTTCTCCTCCAAAGTATCCTATGAAGAAGGTAAAAATCCGATTCCCTTTGTGATTCAACTGATGGGGTTATTTGCACCCTTACTGGAGAAATACAGTTCCAATTAAACCCGAGACAAGGCTTCTTGCCATTGTTTCACATGTTTCGCAACCTGCTGATCGGTCTGTGAGGGAACAAAGTGTCCATTGACCCTCCATGCATCTACAATTGCTTGTTGACTCGACCAAAAACCAATTCCCAAACCCGCTAAAAATGCAGCACCCAAAGCCGTGGTTTCCAACACCGCTGAGCGTAAACATTCTACCCCCAACACATCAGATTGGAACTGCATCATCAAATCATTTCGGGCCATTCCACCATCCAGTTTCAACACTTGCAACGGTGTCTGTGCGTCTTGACTCATCGCTTGTAAAATGTCATAGATTTGCATGGCAACGCCT
>CAKZLX010000714.1 GCA_937127265.1 uncultured Pseudomonadota bacterium | reverse complement strand
GCCGGTATGATGATGCTTTCAATACCCTTATCCTTGGGCGTTGGACGACACTTCATGCTAGAACCCATGATGGCCGCTCTCTCCACCTGCAGTATCTGTTTGGCGCTAGAATGGAAGCACCGTCCATCTTGGAGACTCGCACTGCCAACCGGTTTAGTACTGGGGCTCTCCTTGTTAACCAAACAAACAGCCTTATTGGTCGCACCTTTGGTTTTATTGACGATTCTCTTTTCAGCAAACAGAACCCCTCCTATCAAAACACTTGTTATCGCTGGTTTAGGAATGGGTATTGTATGTCTACCTTGGTTCATCTGCCAGTTTGAGACCCAACAGACCTATCTCACTGCCAGTGCGGAGGGGAAAATAGCCGTCTCAATATGGCAACAGTTCTCTTTCTATCCCCTGAGCCTCCCTTACATGTTGGGACTTTTGTTTCCACTGCTCTTTCTCAAATTCCAGAAACCACAGGTACCACCTTGGCTTTGGGTCTGGGTAACCACTCTGTTGATCTTGATCTCCATTCCCAAGCAATACCCTCGACTACTACTGGCGTGGCTACCGATCATTCCCTTGTGGATCTCTTTTTGCTGGAAAGCAGATCAAACCCATAAAACCAACCTCTTCTTCGCTTTGTATTGTTCTTTTGCCATCTGGTTTCACAGTTTTCATCCGTTTCAATCCACCATCCAACACTGGTATAATCAAGCAATTTTCAACCAGATCGATGATGGATGTCCCCAAGTCTGGATCAGAAATCCAAGTCAAACAGATGGTGGACTACACTTGATCGCCGATCACTTACTGCAGCACAACACCCCACATACAATTTCGATTTTGGGATCACCAACCATACCTTGTACGATCCAAACCACTCACCCTTGGAACAGTCACCTAGACCCCTACTTTCGCAGACGAAACCTTGAAGTGCACATTGAATCTGTATCGGATTTAGAAGATCCAAGGTGGCAAGATGCAGACATTCAGATAAAATGGAAAGAAGACACCATCGAAATACCAATGGAACTCCACATTGTACAGTGACACTTGTTCATGTTCCTCCTGTTCTGTTATTTCCACTTCCACGATCGTATGGTTTTACATCCTTCAAATCTGCTCTTTTACCGATGAGGTATTCATGTCGAATTCACAAATTCCAAACGAAAACAAAGGACTCTTGGCTGAGTTCATCGACTTTATTGTGCACAACAAAGCCTGGTGGATGACCCCTATCATTTTGGTGCTGATTTTGATGGTCGGTTTCATCATCTTCTTGGATTCTTCACCAATTCTCCCTTTTATTTATACCGTTATCTAAGGATTTCCGATGCTTTCTCTGCTCGCTCTCTTGGCCTGCAATGGGGACAAGAGTACTGATACTGCCGTGCCAGTCATATTACAACCAGGTTCTCCACAGGCCGGTGTTGCCGAAGGAAAACTCGATATCCCAATCGGTTCTCCCATGGGTGGTTATTCCAACCGCTGTTTCTTCTTGGGTGGTGCGAGTACAATTGACGATCGAGAAAGCCAGTACGCCTTGGCCTTTGCCACTTCGTCAGGTGTTCAAACCTCTGTTATGGCTGAAGCTTTATGGTTAGATAATGGCGATCAAGAATGGATCCTATTGACCATTGACGCCATTTATAGCAATGATGAATTGGTACGAGAAGTCGAACGACAAATCAAAGTCGCCACCGGCGTCGATGTATACGGCAAAGTGATCATTTCGGCCAGTCACACCCATCATGCACCAGCCCATTATAGCGATCAAGTACCTTTTTACCTAGGTGGAGATCGCTACAACGAAGAAATCTTTCAACGTTATTCAACTTCATTATCCAATCTTGCCATTGAGGCCTTCAACAACAAAGTTCCAGCCAAAATTGGTTTTGGAATGGTAGAAAACTGGGACCCTGACAATCTAGTTTATCGCGATCGTCGTGGTGAAAACAACGATTTACAATTCTGGGATGATATCAATGGCGAATACAAAAATCCTGAACTGTGGATGCTTCGCGTTGATGATCAAAACGACAATCCACTGGGTGTATTTTTCAATTTTGGTATTCACGGCACCTCTTTAGGAGCCAGTAATCCCTTGTTTTCTGTCGATGCACCGGGACATTTAGAATTTGCTTTTCAAGAGCGCTTTGATCAACCGATCGTTGTCGGACACTTCCAAGGTGGCGGTGGTGATGTCTCTCCTGCAGGACTAGGTTCACACGGTCATCCCTATGCAAGGATGGAAGGAATCTCTGAATTGGCAGTCGACACTTTTTATGATTTGTGGTCTAGCATCCCTACCTCAGATGCCCCCTTTGGTTTGGAAACTGTCACCCGTTCAATCACCCAAGGTCAAGAAGATATTCGTGTCACTCGAAACGGTGAGGTCGATTGGTACTATCCAGCCTACCAAGAAGATTATCAGCCTGATTTACAAATCTATGATGTCGATGGTTCAATTCTTTCGCCACTAGACGAATGGAACACCGAATACGGGGCCGTATTTTGTGGTTATGAAGAACCATTTTTATCCACTGGTACCATTGGTGCCGACGTCTATCCCTACAATGGCTGTATTCAAGTTGAACCGATGATGGGACTAATGGGAGGCGTTTTTCAGTTGAATGAATACTTCCCCGAGGGCATCCCCCTACCCCTTCCATCCTCCACCAAAGCCCAAACCTCCTCAATGAAAATTGGACCGGTTTCAATTATCAAACCCGATGGTTCAGTGGTCGAAGAAGATGTTTTCATGGGTTTCTTTCCCGGCGAAGCCACCAGTTATTATGTTCGACATTATCGCGATCGGGTTGGAGAGCAACTGGGCTATCAAAACGTCATCCTTGGTGACTACTCTCAAGACCACGAGGGCTATCTGCTAATTCCAGAAGACTGGTTACTGGGAGGATATGAACCAAACATCAATCTGTGGGGACCCTTGCAAGCAGAATATCTAATGGAACAAAACCTGGAAATGTCCACACTCTTGCAAACCGATATTTTAGAAGACTTCAACCCCACTGGAGAATACGACAGCACTGAATATCCCGATCGCCCTCTACCAACTAATGTCCCAGACACAACTGTTCTGGCTGGAACCGTCGCTGACATTCTCTCTGAAGATTTCTATACACCGTTGGATACCCCTGTCCAAACCCAACCCGATGCCGTCTTGCCACGCGTACAAGGATTGGCACAGTTTGCTTGGGAAGGTGGGGATCCTGGGGTCGATGATCCACACGTGGTTCTGGAATACAAAAATGACAATGGTGAATGGGTTGAACTCCAAAGCAACAGTGGTCGAACAGTTGATGAAACCACCCCCGATGTCTTGTTGGCACACACCCCAACCCCGCTTGCTCCATTTGAGGATGCCCAAGATCACCAATGGTGGGCTGGATGGCAAACCGTAGCCCCAACCTCTCCAAATGCTGACCGCATGGGTTTGCCGACTGGTGAATATCGTTTCCACGTCTATGGACATCACTATGTTGGAAATGAGTCCACCTACCCATGGAGTGTTGAAGCTTACGATTTGACTTCGGACACCTTTGTGGTGGAACCGGCTACTTTGTCCATCACCCCCGTTGTGGAAACCAACACCGTCAAAGTATCCTTAGACGCTCCCGCTTGGGGCTATCGTTTGGTCGACATTGATGGTTCCGCCAGTGGTGAAAATCCACCTTTGGGTTTGGAAGTCACCCTCACTTATCAAAATGGCACTGTTGAAGTTCGAACCGATTTGGAGTTGCTCGCGCAACATATGGAACTGCGTAATGTCGATATCGCCTCTCTGAGCCAAATTGCAGTCATTGATATATTTGCCAACCAAGGAGTTTGGACCCCATGAGTACAAAGAAGTTTATCGCCATTGCTGGAAACATGGGAGCCGGAAAAACAACCATGGTGCGCTATCTCCATAATCACTACGGCGTACACCCCGTTTATGAACCCTTCATGGACAACCCCTACCTTGATGATTTCTACAAAGATATGAAGCGATGGGCTTTTCACTCTCAGATGTATTTCTTGACCCACAAATTCCGTTTGCATATGGAAATCGACAACACTGAAAACCAAACGATTGTTTTGGATCGCTCGATTTACGAAGATGCTGAGATCTTTTGTCGCAATCTTCACCGTACCAAAAAAATACCCACCCGAGAGTTTGATACCTACATGGAACTCTATGAGACCATGCAACAGGCTATTCAACCACCTGATCTGATGATTTATTTACAATGCTCAGTGCGCACCATCAAAAAACGGATCAAGCAACGGGGACGAGCCAGTGAGCAGGAACTCGATACTCGCTATATCCGAAACCTCAACAAACTCTACGAGGAGTGGATTTCCAATTACACCCTCAGCCCAGTATTGATTTGGGATTCTGACAACATGGACTACATCACCGACTTGGTGCATAAAATTGAGTTTCATGAAACGATTAAGAAAGTGTTACCTACCTAAATTGGGAATTTTTGAGTGAATAGACTAAAGCAACTGTACTCATTTTGAATCTTCTTTTTGAATCCATGGAGAGACTATGCTTACAGGTCGTTTTAACACCCCACTTCCCACCAATGAACCCGTCTATGGTTACGCCCCTGGCTCTGCTGAACGTGCTGAATTAGAAGCCGAACTGGTCAAACGAAAAACAGAGGTGGTGGAGATTCCTTGTGTTGTTGGTGGTGAACGTATCTTTACAGGACGCACAGTGGAAATCACCATGCCTTGTGATCATGGTCACGTTCTAGCGATTGCCCACTTGGCCACTCCTGAAGTGGTTGAGCAAGCCATTGACAATGCCTTGAGCGCTCGTCAAGCATGGAGCGAACTACCTTGGTCAGAGAGAGTCGCTATCTTTTTAAGAGCGGCTGAACTGTTGCGAACCACTTGGCGACAACGCCTCAATGCTACCACGATGCTCGGTCAAGCCAAAACCTGCCACCAAGCCGAAATCGACACTGCTTGTGAACTGATTGATTTCTGGAAGTTCAATGCCAGTTACGCCCAGCAAATCCTGTCTGACCAACCCCAAAGCAATCCCGGTATGTGGAACCGATTGGATTATCGTCCCTTGGAAGGCTTTATTTTCTCCATTACCCCCTTCAATTTCACTTCGATTGCCATCAATCTTCCTAGTGCACCTGCAATGATGGGGAACGTCAACATTTGGAAACCCTCAACCACCCAATTACTATCGGCGTGGGAAGGAATGTTGCTGATGGAAGAAGCGGGACTTCCTCCAGGCGTCATCAACTTTCTCCCTGGTGAAGGTGCTGATGTTGGCGATATCGTATTGGCAAACGAACATTTGGCAGGTCTTCACTTTACCGGTTCCACACAGACCTTCCAACACTTGTGGAAAACGATTGGCACCAACATTGCCAATTACCGAACCTATCCTAAAATTGTTGGTGAAACTGGCGGTAAGGACTTCATCATTGCACACCCTTCAGCCAATGCTCAACAAGTTGCCATTGCCATCTTACGTGGCGCCTTTGAATTCCAAGGGCAAAAATGTTCAGCGGCATCTCGTGTTTACTTACCACAAAGTATGTGGAATGAAGTCAAAACGGTCTTGGAAACTGAAGCCCCCAAAATGAAGATGGGAGACACCTGTGACTTCTCCAATTTCTTGGGCGCGGTCATTGATGAACGGGCTTTCAACAAGCATAAAGAGTACCTGCAAATCGCCCATGATACTGCAACCGTAGTGACTGGTGGACAAGCACATGGTGAAAAGGGATGGTTTATTGAGCCAACCGTGGTACAAGTTTCCGATCCCAATCATCGTTTGATGGCAGAAGAAATTTTTGGTCCAATCGTCACCATCTATGTCTATGAAGACGACCAGTTCTCCGAGATTCTACGTATTGCCGACGCAACCAGTCCCTACGCTTTGACCGGAGCGATTTTCTCTACGGACCGATATGCGATTCAAGAAGCCCTAAACACTTTACGAAATGCCGCTGGGAACTTCTACATCAATGACAAACCAACAGGAGCAGTAGTTGGTCAACAGCCCTTCGGTGGCGCTAGAGGTTCTGGAACAAATGACAAAGCGGGCTCCGCACAAAACTTATTACGTTGGGTATCCCCTCGCACCATAAAAGAGACCTTTAACCCACCAACCGACTGGCGTTATGGTTTCTTAAACGAAAAATAACATCTGCCACCAAAACCGGAATACGCACAGAACACAATCTCCAAAAAATGGAGAGTTGACAGGGCACTGAATAAAGGCTATATTTGAGTTAGAATATGTCTTGTTCAGTGCTTTGTACTGTACAAAAAAATCCCTTTTGTTCAAAAACAAATGTACGCCGCAATAAGACAACAGAAAAACAGAAATTACATCTGCAAGCCCACCTCCCTTACATTGGGTTTGCCCACCTCGTAAACACTGGGAATCTCCCATTTAGTATGCGTCTCCCCCGTTCAGTTCTCAGGACCCTTGAACGCGTCGCACTCTTTATCATTGCCCACTTCCAACCATTGTCCTATTGGACTTTTGTGAGCGTACATGCAAATAAAACTCAACAATCCTGTAATTGTACAAGCCGATGGCAAAGTACTGGTCGAAGCCAATCATAAAAAATATGAACAAGCCCGTGAGTTTTTAACCCAGTTTGCCGAACTTGAATCGAGTCCCAATGCCCTTCACACCTATCAAATCACAAACATTTCCTTGTGGAATGCAGCATCTGCCAACCTTTCGAGTGTTGAAATAGTCTTGGGTCTCAACAAAATCAGTAAATACCCCATCCCTAAAGAAGTCGAAGAATTGATCACCGACACCATCGATCGCTATGGGTTGGTCAAACTACTACCCATTCCAGACAATCCTCAAGAAATCAAAGTCGCCTTTGAAAGTGCCTATATCCAACGTCTATTCACATCTGAACCACTGGTACAAGACCTGCTGATTAAACGAGGACGTCGTAAAGACATGACCTACAGCATCTCGATTGCCAACCGTGGTATTTTCAAGCAACAATGCCTCTTAGCAGATTGGCCAGTTGAAGACTTGGCAGGGTTTAAACCGGGAACGGCTCTCTCTATCTCCTTACGTGACCGTATCAAAAATACCGACATTGTCTTTGAACCTCGAAGTTACCAATGGGAAGCGGCCAAACGATGGTACCAAGATGGAAAATCTACCGGTGGATGTGGAGTGGTTGTACTGGCCTGTGGCGGTGGAAAAACCATTGTCGGCATCACCGCGATGTCTTTGGTGCAACGAAAAACACTCATTTTGGCTACCAACCAAGCCTCTGTCAACCAATGGATCCAAGAAATCATCAGTAAAACCAATCTCACCTCTCGTGACGTAGGTTCCTACACCTCTGACTCTCGAGATTTACGACCGGTCACCGTCTCCACTTACCAAATGGTTTCACACAAAAAGTCCAAAGACGATGGCTTTGAAAATTTGGATATCTTTGACAAAGAAGACTGGGGATTGATCATTTATGATGAGGTCCACTTATTGCCCGCACCTGTCTTTGGTGCCACCGCTAATCTTCAAGCCATGCGTCGACTGGGACTCACTGCTACGTTGGTTCGCGAGGATGGCAAAGAGAATGATGTTTTCACACTGGTTGGTCCGAAACGATACGAGTTGCCTTGGCAAGACTTACAGAAACTGGGCTTTATCGCCTCGATTTCTTGTGTGGAAATCCATGTGGAAATGTCTAAAGAATTACGGCGAACCTATCGCGAAGCAAAAGAAAAAGACAAGTCGATGTTGGCCTCAAACAACCCCGCAAAACTGGATGCCGTCCGGTATCTTCTAAAAAAACATCGCCAAGACAATATCTTGATCATCGGTACCTACTTGGAACAATTGGATATCATGAGTGCCGAATTGCAACTGCCTGTCATCACTGGTAAAACGCCAAATCACTTGCGCGAAAAACTCTTCGCCCAATTCCGCTCTGGAAAGATTAAAACCTTAATTGTCAGTAAAGTTGCCAACTTCTCGATTGATTTACCCGATGCCAACGTCGCCATTCAACTGTCTGGAACCTTTGGTTCTCGCCAAGAAGAAGCCCAGCGCCTTGGCCGTATTTTGCGACCCAAAAATCTTAAACGAAAAGGCAAAAACAACAATGTCAATATTGAAAACAAAGCCTATTTCTACACCTTGGTCACCAAAGACAGCAAAGAACAAACCTTTGCCTTGAATCGACAGAAGTTTTTGGCCGGTCAAGGGTATCGCTATCAATTAGAAGACTTTTCTTCCCTCTCCACTGTATCTCCTACCCCCACATAATGACAGTCCACTATTTGGAGTAACCCATGAGTACAAACTCTACTGGCAGCAAACCGGCGCGTAATCGTTTCAAGAAGAAATCTCGTCGCAAACGCAACAATCGTCGTGGCACACCAAACGCTCCCAACTTTCGCAAAGCCAACAAAGCAAACTCCTTGCTACAAAGTCCACCCAATTACCCAACCAACCCCACAAAATCACACCGAGTGCGAAAACCAACTGGTTTAGTGGAATACTTAGAACAACTGCCTACAGCGTTGGTCAACGCCTTGTATCGAAGCACTGGTGGACAGCCCAGTCGCGTAGGAAATGCCTCACGCGTGGTGCAACTGACCGCCAAAGCCCTAGGACAAGACAGTCGTCTAAAATCAATCGTCAAAGATCTCAAGCCCAACCAACTCAACAGTATACTCACCCTGATTCAGTGTGGTGGAATTGCCCATTGCACAGAAATCATTGACGAGTTGCAAGCCTCTTATGGTGGACGTGAAAAGGAGTGGACGCAAGCACTCGACAGCCTTGGAAAACTTGGTCTGGTTGCCCGCTCTGCCACTGAAAACGATCATTTCTTTTATATCGTGCCTGAGCCTCTGCTTCCATTGCTAGAACACGCACTGCGACAAGAGTTACAACTTCCCATTTTCAAACACGATGATGTGGTTGTGGATAACGATGGTAAATTGCCAACACCTTTTGAGTTTTCGTTGGTTGCCTTGGCAAGTTATTTGCATCAACACCCTGCTCGACTGACCCAACAACATGATATTCACAAAAGTGATCGCGATGATATCGACTCTTTCTTTGGACAGTTGTGGACAGCCGGCAGTGAGCGCTTTGATTTTTTATTGCACTTTTTATTGACCCATGGCATGCTCAGTTTCCAAAGCATGGAACTGAACATTGTTCCCACAGTCGTCGACGAGTGGCTATCCATGTCACAGTCCGACCGTACAGCTTTGGTCATGGCCAAATTGGATGAAGAGTTCTCGCTGGCAGAATGGCTTTTGTGGGTCATTCATCAAGCCAATGGCGAATGGATACCCGCCCACCCTCTCCAATCCCTCTATCGTCGATGGATCCAAGGAGATCGCTGGCGTCAACGTTTTTACCAAGAAGATTGGAACAAAAGTAACATGGGTGACATTCCGTCTTTTGCCGTATTGTTACGCTATGGTTTCATTGAAAGAGGTGTGTGGGGACAAGAACATTTCTATCGTTTGTCTGAACTGACCAAGTCACTAATTCTCCCCCAAAAGAGTGACTCCACAAACAAATTTTACCTCACACCCAATTTTGAAATTGTAGCCCCAATGGGAATCCCTGCACAATTACTGTTCAAACTGGGAGAACTCACTGAATTTAGCAACTGTGACCGTGCCAACACCTATAAATTAACCATACACTCAATCGAAAAAGCCAAAGAACGTGGGTGGAAACGTGAAGAAGTATTGCAGTTCTTTAATCGATACAGCCAATTGGGCATCCCTGAAAATGTGGACTTCACCCTTAAAAAGTGGCTAGGAAAAGATCCTTCTGCCACTTTCCACAATGTCTTGATGCTCACCATTCAACGCCATCAAGTTGCCTCTTTTGAGTCTAATTCAGCCTTCAAACCTTATATTGTGCATCGTTTCTTACCGGGTATGTATGCCGTACATCCAGAGCGAAAAGAAGAGTTGGAAGCCGAAATGCTCAAAGCCGGTATTCTTTTTGGAGAACATGTCTTGGATTATCCACAAGGGCAATCAAGTGAACAAGAAAAGGATTTACTCTCGGATCAAGTTCTTGAAGCACGAGAACTGAAATCGGCCTTAGAAGATTTGGCAGCACCAACCAACATTGCACCTCATGAATTGTGTTTCATATCAGAAGTCAAAAGCAAAGAGCAAACCAAACACATTCGGGTCACCAGCGCCTATTGTAAGAGTTTATGTGATGCCGCTATTCAATCAGCCGTAGACCTGCGTTTAGAATACCCTCAAAAGGGATCTGATCCGCAATGGATGGTGGTCACACCAGAAAAGGTTTCTACCAGTTCAAATGGAAACATGGTCTTGGTGGGTCGTGTTCATGACAGCAATCGAAAACTGAATTTCTCGCTGAACAAAATCCTTGGAATTGAAA
>CAKZLX010000713.1 GCA_937127265.1 uncultured Pseudomonadota bacterium | reverse complement strand
CCTCTGACTTCCCTCCGCTCACATCCGTTCGCAACACCAGTTCGCAAAGCGGCTGACCAAACGAGTTTTCATCACTGTCAGTAGACTGATGGGTCACCTGTAGGCGCACTGACCGGTAGACTACCAGTCGCCCGTGGGTAGCCTGTCGGTACTCATTGGGTGCTTGGCGGTCAACTGTCGGTACACTGTCAGTAAACAAACTCTATCTGACTTCTCTCCGTTCACATCCGTTCGCTACACCACTACGCAAAGCGGCTAACCAAACTATGAATGACCACTGCCCTAAGAGCACTTCGGGTTTCGGCTTCAGGCTATCGCTCTGGCCGACCCCAGTGCTCTTGGTCAGTCGGTCTCTACCCACCCATCCTTCAAACCTATCTGGTTCTCACATCATTTCCAAACATCCTTGACATTCGAGAGATCAAACAAGTCCCATTACCAGCCCACAAAAACAGAACAGCATCCAAATCACTGAACGAGCCCACAACAACGAACCAACCCCTCCGAAGGAAAACCAACTGCTAAATCAACCAGCCCACAAAAACAAACTAGCAACCAAATCACCCCAAAAGTCCACAACACCCCATATACCGTACCAAATATACCAAACGACCGTAATTTCAAAGTGGAGAGTGGATGGCGAATTCAAAGGATACACGAAGGATATAAACATGAGGTGTACTTCTGTACCCGAATGTTTATAGACAAGTGAAGCCGAAGAATACGACAACGCAAATACACTTTTAGACCGACTTCAAACCAGTTGTCTGCCGTTTGTCTACTTCGTGTCAAACTGCCGTCTACTTTGTTTGAAGTCTACAAAAATAATTTTAGAAAGGGGTACAAGGGGTACGACTGATCTGGATTTGTGTCAGGCTACTCTTACGCCGATACATTTACCACCGATTTAGGCGTCAAGGTGTACGTCCTGGGCGAAAACCGAGGGCGCAGTTCTCGCGGCCTGGGCCGCTGTAGTTGCGATAGGACACGCGCGTGCCCTCCGCATTGTAGTACCAACCACCACCACGATACACACGGAACTGGCCACTCTCTTTACCAACTAAATCGATACCACTTTGACTACTATAAGTACCATACCAATCCCAAACCCACTCCCGAACATTTCCACTCATATCGTAGAGTCCAAAACCATTGGGCTTCTTTTGACCTACTGGATGTGTCTCAGAACCACTGTTGTCATCATACCAAGCCACTTCATCTACATTGTCACTGCCTGCGTATAAGAAACTTTGGTTGGCCCGAGCACTATACTCCCACTCGGCTTCAGTTGGCAATCGATACCCTTTGGCATTCCAGTTGCAGGTCACATTCCTACCATCAATCGTATAGGCTGGTTCTAGTCCTTCCAGTTCCGACAGTTTGTTGCAAAAATCCACCACATCAAACCAACTCACCTCCTCCACTGGTCTATTCGCACCCCTGAAGGTACTCGGATTTGAACCCATCACACTTTCCCACAATGCCTGCGTCACCTGATACTTGAACAGCAAGAAATCTCGAGTCAGGGTTACCTTATGGCGAGGCTTTTCATTATCATCCGCCTCATCATCACCCTCCAATGCTCCCATCATGAATTCACCCTTTGGAATCAACACCATCTCCTTAGCCATTCGAACACAAAACTCTTTCTCACTCTCCGACAAATCATCGATTGATACATCACCCAACGAACGAAAATGCATCGAATCAAAGGCACCACTCTCGTACAACCCCAACCACATCGACTCACCCTTCACCGACTCGACCAAGACCCGTTCTGCCAACAACGGCGCCGAAAAGGTACCAACATCTCGCAAGACTACCGAATCTCCATCCAACTCCAAATACCGACACAAATACTCGGGGGCGATGGTGGTCATCAAGGTCAGACCGTTTCGGATATTCTCGATATTATCGGTGTAGACCAGTTCATCGATCTTCACCAGACGTTCCGATTTCAAAAAATCGTCGTTTACACTCTGGGTATAGGTGGTATAAATCTTATCCCAGTGGTCTTGTGGTGTATCCATCTTCTGTCTCCAATCAATAATAAGGGGTCATACTCTCTTGATATTACAGAAATATACCCTATGCAACAATATGAATAAGTCTACAATGCCATCATCGAACAACTTATATCAGAAACGCAACACCCAAATCACCCAAAGTATCGATCACAATCGGTCCCTCAATGGATACACGCCCAAATCAACATACTGGTGATCACTGATCAAAGCGATGACGATGGATTCTTCGATTGACTTCGTGTTGTTCTTTTCGTGATCGTACACCTCATCGAACCCCACTGTGTCACTCTGTGAATCCAACGCCATCGACAACGTGAGGTCTATATCGAAAAAGCCTATAAACCCACACAACCAACGCCATCATCAACCAGCCCACAAAAACAAACCAGCATCCAAATCACTGAACGAGCCCACAACAACGAACCAACCCCTCCGAAGGAAAAGCCAACTGCTAAATCAACCCACCCACAAAAGCAAACTAATCTGCAAATCACCCCAAAAGTCCCCGCCACCCCATATAGCATACCGTTTAAACAAAAGGTACGTAATTTCAAAGTGGAGAGTGGATGGCGAATTCAAAGAACAACACAGGGGCTGAGTGCGAGGTATACTCTAGTATCCGAGCAAACAGAACCGAAGTTGTTCAAAGAATACGACACCGTAAATCCACTTTTATTTAGGGATGACCTGATTATCCCCCCCCAATACACCCACGTGGTTACCGACGTAGTGTGTGGGAACCCATTCGATGGCACGCTTTTCCATCCCTTTCATCATATCGGAAAGGGTCATCACCGTGTAGCGAACCGCGGTGGACTCCGGAATACTACCACCAACAACTGTGGTGGCGTGGTAGACCACCAGTCTGGCATCAGGCTGAATATCCATGATACCCCAAGCACCTTTACTGACGGGGGTATAGATGGCATCATCAATCAAGTCCAAGGTTACACCGGGTAGTTTGCCTTGTTCAATGAACGGACGAATCTCACTGGCACCATCGGGCAACAAATCCCAAGGGTGCTCCCAGTATTGGTTGTTACTGGCTTTGGCGACTGACTGGGTATTCCAAGACTTCACCATCCAATGACGATCATCGAAAGGCCACGGCAAATCGAAGAAGCCATACCAATGCGCGGACTTATCGGGATTGGTTTTGGTTTTCAATTCCTTGGTGGAGGACTGCAAAACAGCATGGGGGTCTTGACAAGCAACCCACAAATCTCGCTTGGAGACCTCAGTGATCATGTACCCGACAGCCCGTCTTGGGGCATCTGCTCCGGCAGAATCATCGAGAATGGTGACCACTTCACCCGCTTGTAGGGTCGCGATTTGGTCGGCACTCAGGGTTGGAATTGGGAAATGGGCGGACTGGTTGAATTGGCGAATGTGGGTCTGAATGGTATCAGAAGTCACAGTGGGAACGGCCAAAGCCAGATTGAACAAAGAAAAAATAAACATCATATCTATAAGGTACTGAATGGAAACAATCTGTCAACACCTTATCAGACTGGTTTCATTCACATTGGACCAAAAAAGTGGTGACCCCGTTCCTCTTTGTAAAGAAGATTTGCAGTGAGCATGGCATGCAATTCCATGGTGGTAATCCGCAAACTGGCTTGAACACATTGGCGATCAGTAAAGACCTCTTGGGGAGTCATTCTAGAAAACGAGCCTTGCTGGGCATGAACTTTCTTCCAGTTGGGCTTTCCGGGAATCGGACCCAATACCGTTTGTTGAATCGATGTTTTGACAAAAGACCCCAAAGGCTGGTTGCTGTACACCAACAAAGCATGGTGGATTTTACGGGCTGGTGCAGGTCGAGTTTTGGGAACATAGCCGTCCAACATATCCGGTGGAAAGAACATGTGATCCGAGGGAGGTGCATCGGTGGGTTGGTACCAGGCAATTTTATAGACATTCTGGAGTAAGATCGATTGGTTAGACATATTCAAGGTTTGTACCAAATCATTGATGGGATTGTCTTTGCGACTCCCTTCACGGGCACTGGTGGAACGCATACTGAGTACCGTCAAGTATTTCCATTCGGTTGGTGGTTTCAAATCCAAGCTCCAAAACTGATCTTTGGCGTGAACATCCAAAAACAGGTTGACATCCTCCGTCCAAATACTGTCATCCATCGGTTCTGACTCCACTTGCAAACCAAAAGAAATGTTGCAAGTCCCCAATCCTTTTTTAAACAAAGAGGTGGTGAGGAATAAATCTTCTTGGCAATCGTGCATCCAATGAAACAAAGCCTCTCCCATGGTGGGGTCGCCAACCAGTGACAGTTTTTGGGCGCCTTTGATTGCACAATGCTGTGCCCGTTCGATTTGAAACGTGTGTAAAGGGTTCGAGTGAAAAGCAAAATCAGTAGCGTGGGTGTTCATAAAAGGCTCCTTAATCAATATGGCATACAGTTTATTGACCAACGGTTAGCAACTACATATTCGGATAGCAAACCGCAATAAACACCAATTGCAAGCCAATTGCAATTACACTACGTTTGCATTATATTGGTACAATGATTTGGTTGACCATTTCCATTATTGCCCTTGGCTTAGGGGTATCCACCAGCGCACTGCTTCAACGTCAAAGTACTTGGCGCGCCACCCTACAAGGCTTTGTCATTGGCTTCATTGGTATGTTATTGTTTGTGGAGATCCTTCCCCACACCCAAGAACACATCGGATTATGGAGTTGGGCTTGGTTTGCATTGGGTTTTGTACTGATCACTGGGATCGACTATTTTTCCGGACAACAAAAAGCCTGGTTGTCAATGGGGCTGTTGTCTTTGGTCTTTGGACTTCATGCCTTGGTAGATGGTGTGGCACTAGGAACCCAACGAGACGGAACCATGTTAGCTATTGCCATCGTTGCACATCGCTTCCCTGAAGGTTTAGCGATTGCAGGTAAAGCCAACGCCAACCTTGAAAAATGGATCCTCTTTGGAGTGATGACTGTGGCTTCGGTTGCTGGATACTTTTCGGTGCAACAAGTTCCCTTTGAATCGCTCTCGATTTTACAAGCCTTAGCCGGTGGTGGATTGGCCCATGTGCTCTTGCACGCCCAATTGCATGGACACCAACATACAATTGAAGATTGTAACCACTACGACCTTCGTTCTTGGCGCATCGGTGGTTTTTTCTGCTCTTTATTGGCCTATATGCTGATCGGATTCATCCATTCTAATCCAGTTCATTCGTCTCATATTCATACCCACGAAGCCAACATTTCATTGATGACGTTGGTTGCCATGGCTTTGTTTGCTCTGGTTTGGTTTGAAAAAGAACACGCGCACCACTAAAATAGACGCCCACCTTGCTCTTTATTTAGATGGTGACAACTTACAATCTTTTGGAATGGAAAATGTCATGACATCATTACTCAACAAAATGAACCCTGTGTACATTGCTTCGGCAATCATTGGAACTGGGGTTGTAGGTTTTTTGGTGGTCAGTTGGGTACTTGGACATCTTGAATTAACCACCCAGACAGAAAATTTGCTGATCGTACTACGTCATGGTTTTGAAGGCGCCTTGGTAGGTGGTATTTGTGATTTTATCGCAGTCAAAAGCGTCTACACCGCTGCCCGCGATCACTTCCCATCCCTCAGAGACAACACCACCCGCATCGTGGTCCAAGACATGATCGAAGTTCGCAAACAAGTCGAACAATTGGCCGAATTGGAAACGCTGTTGCAAACCCCCGAATACCATCAACGATTGATTACTGCAGTCGAACAGTTTGCCCCTTCAGAAACCATCGTCCGACAAACCATCCATGACTTTTGGAGCGACCAAATTCGTCCCCAATTGAAACAATGGATTTTAGACTATCGCTTTCAAGGAACTGCCAAACAGTTCACCACTAGGCACCAAATTAACACCGACATTTTTCGACAGGGCGCCTCGGAATTGCTCAAAGATGTTGCCAACCAACAAGAAGACAATGCTTTATTGATGGAGCGACTACAACAACTGGCCTCAGACATTACCCTCCACGACATCGGTGTACCTTCCGAACCCGAAGCCGTCCGTCACCTCTTGGAAACCCTCTACACCCATTGGACATCGCTCGATCCCAAAGCCGACATGAGTGAAAAACCATGGTGGGCAAAAGCCGGACACGGTGTGGCCATGACCAGTATTTTAGGCTTTTCCAAACCGATAGCCGACAAAGTGAAAACAACCACCCTCCAAGATGCACTGTCACCACTGATGACCGAAGAAACCCTCAAAAGCACCCTTTTGGCACTGGCAGATAAAATCGACAATCCTCAAAGCGCTGAAACACTGGCCAACAACCATGACCTATTGGCCGATGTCATTTCCTATTGGTTGGTCTTTGTGCGGGCTTGGGAAAACATGGATCCCAAGTTGCGAGCCGATATCGTTGAAGAATTATTGCGCATCATTGAAGAACCAGCCCTAGATGTCTTCATGCAAAAGGTATGGTCTCTACGCATGCAACTCATCAACCCAACCACCATTTTGGAACAACAAGGCACCCGAAACATCCTCAACACCTTAGGTACAGCCCTCAAAGAACAGGCCGAAAGCATCGAACAAACCTCTATCACTCTCTTGCAAACCCAGTTCGACAACATGGGACAAGATGGTTTTGTCGACATGCTCCAACGCAACACCAAAGCCCGCTTGGATTGGATTAAGGTGAATGGTTCTGCTTGGGGCTTTGCCATTGGTGCCATGGTTGGCGTAGTTGGATTGTTGTTGATGCATTAACAATATACACACATTAAAAATAGGATAATACAACCATGAGCAGCCCCACAATTCGACAAATTTCACACATGTTAAAGGAAGAACTACAAGCACTTGATATCAATATTCAATATTGTTTTCCCTACAATCACTTCGATGATGATTCAGTCTATTGGTTAACAAATGGATCGAGCCGTCCCGCCTACAGACACGCAAAAATATTTGTACGCAAATTGACAGATACAAAATTCCTGATGGGTGTGCATGTAGAAAAAGGATGCAACGAATTAAACGAAGATGTCCAGTGTCGGATGAAACCCGCTTGGGACTGGCACCTTTTCAAACAAAAATGGCACGGTACTGAACGTACACACATCTTAACCACACTGGCCAAACTGAATGGGGTCATCTGTGTTTCAATTAACAACCTACCCCACAGACACCTCAACCATTTTGCATTCACCCCCAGTCCATTTCAATACATCAACCCAAACGAGAACTCTCCTCGTCGCAACCCTTGGCTTGAACTAGGAACACTCACCGAACCCGATCAACTGTTGAGCACAATCAAAAAACTAGATCCCAATGACAATCATTGGATTGACCTCAGTCTGCAATTTACGGTCGATGTTGACAAAGATGCACTAGTGATTCCCGACAATGTGGTTGAAGCGATCAAACACTTTGCAGGATGGATGAACATTGCCTAAGCAACAGTTTCCATTTCAATAATTAAACCGTACAGGTTACACTACCACATAGCCCACTGTGGAGATGCTCATGTTCAGTTTGATTGCTTTATTTACCGTAGCCGAAGCCACCCCTCTACTGCCTGCGCATAAATGTGCCACCCTTGAACGTCTGCGTCAAGCACCACGTCTACTCAACAACAGCGAAGTTCCTGTTCTTCCTCCAAACAGCAACAAGACCAATCGCGATATCATTTGTCCCAGTTGCAACGCTTTGGCTAGTGACAACTTTGTAGTCCGTTGGGGTTCAGGTATCACCCAAGCCCAAGCCCAAGACGTATTGGATTCCTTTGAATACTCATGGGACGTCGAGATCAACCAATTGGGCTATCAAACGCCTTCTAGTGCCGACACCTACTTGTTCAACATTTACATTGGAGACAGTGGCAATAGCACACCCGGTGGATATGGTGCCGCCGGATACTTTACTGGGGACAACCAAGGGTATCCGATGATTGTGCTAGCTAAACAAACTATCTTGGATGAATACTACCTCGATTCAACGATTGCCCACGAGTTTTTTCATGCCCTTCAAGGTCGCACCAATCGTTATGGGTATGACGACACCAGTTCAGGCTCTTGGTACTGGGAAGCCACAGCCAATTGGGTGGAAACCGAAGTCTATCCCAATGAAGCGGGCATGTCTTATTTCTTGGTGGGATATACTTTCTTCCCCCACTATCCAGTGAACTTTTTTGACTACCCCAACGAAGGAACCCTCCAAGAGTATCACCAATACGGTGCTTTCATTTTTCCACTCCACCTGACAGAAATTGAAGCCAACTCGGCTCTGATTCGATCTTCTTGGCAAGATACCTCAAGTGAGTCAGACCCCATGAATGTGCTCAATTCCTATTTGACGTCCTTTAATACCACTATTGAAGAAGCGTGGTTGCACCACATTGCTCGTATGACGGTGATGGATTACGACCAAGGTGACACTTACGAAGAGTACCTCGCTTATTACAACGGTTATCCCGAAAGCCAAGATCGCTATGCAGCAACGGTCACAGGCAACGGTACCAACGGCTGGACTGCTGGCCCATCAGATACTAAACCACAACGATTTGGACACAACACCATCATTGCTCGTAACCTCAACGATAGTGCTGTTACCTTTGCGATTCGTGGTGAAAACAGTGGTTCTGCAGGCTCCTCGGCTACCTATGGTGGAACCGTCACCCGAGTACGTGGAAACAATGTCACCTACCACCCCTTGACCTTTTCGGGCACCGATGGCGAAGTGACCCTTACTGGTGTCCAAAGTGGAGATGAACACTATCTAACTGTTGGTGTATGGACCGACTCTTGGGACCCAAATCGCGTCTATTCAGAGACTTTTGACTATGAATACAACATTTCGGCCGCCGATGGCATTGTATCAGAGCCTTCTAATGAGCCCAGTGGAGAACCTTCTTCTGAACCAGACTCTCCGGGAGCAGGAGAACCGAGCAATGAACTGGTTCCCGGATTAAATGATGACGATGAACTCAAAGCCGGCTGTTCTACAGTGTCTGGGTTGGACCTGACGTGGCTTGCCCTTGTGGGACTACTGGGCTTTACCAGACGGAGTTCGTAAATGATCAATCTCTATCAACTGTCAGAATCTGAACTCCAAGACCAACTGACAACACTTGGACAACCTGCCTTTCGGGTGAAACAAATCATTCAATGGGTCTATGAAAAAGGAGCCAACAGTTTTGAGGAGATGACCAATTTACCGAAGTCTCTTCGCGAAACATTGTCAACACAATTTTGTTTCGGCCACCTTCGCATTGACATGGAGCAAGTATCCAAAGACGGCACCTGCAAACGACTCTATCGCCTACAAGACAACAAGTTGATTGAATCAGTTTTGATGCCCTATCGCGATGGACGACGAACCGCTTGTATTTCATCTCAAGCAGGTTGTGCCATGGGTTGCAAGTTCTGTGCGACTGGACAAATGGGTTTTGCCAGACATTTGAGTGCTGAGGAAATCTTTGAGCAAGCCCAACGCTTTTCTCAAGAGTTGCAACAAGAGGGTGAACGACTGAGCAACATTGTCTTGATGGGGATGGGAGAGCCTTTCCACAACTATGATGCGGTCATCGAAGCAATCCACCTGCTCAAAGATCGCTTGGGCATTGGCGCTCGGAAAATCACCGTGTCTACAGTTGGATTGGTACCCAAAATCCGTGCCTTTGCCAAAGAAGGTTTACAAGTCAAACTGGCGATCAGTCTACATAGTACACTCGATGAAGAACGCACCGCCATCATGCCGATCAATCGAAAATACCCCATCAGCGAATTGATCGATGCTTGTCGCCAATTCGTCGAAGCCACCAATCGCCGAATCACCTTTGAGTATGCCTTAATTCACGGACAAAACGACACTCCCGAAGAAGCAACCCGATTACGCAACCTGCTCCAAGGGTTGATGTGTCACGTCAACGTCATCCCCTTAAATCCAACTGCAGGCTACGACGGTTCCCCATCTGATCCCGTACGTGTGCAGGCATTCATTGATATTTTAGAACGTGGTGGAATTCCAGCAACGATCCGTGTGCGACGGGGTATAGACATTGATGCAGGTTGTGGTCAGTTGAAGTCGAAGAAGACGGCTGAACAATCTTAAATATCGATGTGGGTCAAGGTGACCGAGCGTTGCCACAACTGTTCTATGAGAGAACCCTGTTCACGAAAATGAATTGTAGAAAGACCATTTTGCTCAAAGAATGTACAGTCTAGGGACACCTCACCTTCTTGCGCATTGTTCACCATTTCAACGACAACACACGCGGCATCGATAGGCGTAGAGACCCCATCCATCATTTGATCAAGCAACTGCATCGACCAACGACGATACCAGGGCATCTCCAATTGCAAACTAGTTCCCACCAACAGACCAGAGTCGAAACACCATACAGCAATCGGATTGTAGACCGAACTGAACTGTTGATCTTGAAGCCACCGAGCCAATCGGTGTGCAAACAGTGCCAAACAGTACTTGGAGAGTGCATAGCGCATCGGAACCGAGTGCTCTCCACCCCACAACTGTTCAAAAGAAACATCACCACACCAAGGTATACCCGATTGACGTACCCAGTGTTCTTTGGAATGGACCAGACCACAGGTCACAAAACCAATCTGTCCATGAGAAGGTACCAATGGTAACAACAAATGCACCAATAAAAAGTGACCCAAGTAATTGGTTTGAAACACTGGATCACACTCAAAATCAGACGAGATCGATTTGTTTGTTGAATAGATGGCCGCATTACACAGCAACAGATCCAACACCAACAATTGGTCTTTGAGAGTGGCAACCGCTTGACGGATCGCTGACACATCTTCCAAATCCACGATAACCCCATGCAACACAGCCTCTGGATGTTTTCGATGTAGTTTCTTAATGACATCATCCAGTCGTTTTTGCTTGCGACCCAAAATCCAAATATGGTATTGTTCAGCAAGAAATTTCTCCACAATAGCCAGTCCCAATCCAGACGTAGCACCCGTTATCACCATCGTTCTTGGAATATCTGACACCACCCCTCCACTGCTAATTCTATCTAGCCGATTTACTGATTGCTTCCACTGAAAGCATCTTTGGATTTGTCAAATAGGTGAACAGTTGGTCAAATCCCGTTCTCAATATGGGATATCGAGAATTGATCGGCTACTTTATAAGCATTGGTTTCAGATATTGAGTGCTCTGGTATTCGACCGCAATATTTGGAACAAACTTTGCATTACACTTTTCAGAATCTTGTTCGAACCACTACGGATGACCGATGAGAATGATTATCACCACAGCACCACCTGACAAAGCCTCCGATATCGTCGAAAGAATGGTCTCTGAACGCTGGGTTGCTTGTGGAAACATTTTGCCCGCAGTACAATCGATCTATCGTTGGAAAGGCGAGATTTGTCGAGAAGCAGAATCGTTGATTTTGATGGAAACCCAAGCTGAAAAGTCGACCCAAGCTATGAAATTTTTACAAAGTATCCACCCTTATGAAGTACCCAAAATCATCAGTGTGCGCCCAGACTTGGTCAATGCTGATTATTTACACTGGGTTTTACAGGAGACACACTCATGATCATGACCCGCTCTTTATTGATTGCCTTGCCACTGATTGGACTTAGTTGCGTGGAAAGCGAACTGGCAGAAGTCAAGCAACCGGACGATGGACAACCGATGCTAGTTGTTGAACCAATGGAAATCAACTTCGGTGTGGTCCAACCGATGGATGTGGTATCCGAAGTCATCACCCTTCGCAACGATGGCAATGAGGCAGTGGAAATTGTTTCCTTGACCTTGGAAGGAACTGGATTCACCGCTGCCAGTGCTGCGCCTTTGGGCTGGTTGGCAGCGGGGGATGAAACTGAGTTTTGGGTTGAGTACTCCCCAGTATTTGTAGAAGATACGGGTTGGGTCACCATTGAAAGCAGTGATTCCAGTGCGGACATCGAAGAAACACTGGTTCCCTTACAAGGACAAGGCGCCTATCCGCTGTTGGTGATCGATCCACCCTTGGTCGACTTTGGTTGGGTAGAACCCCAAAGCAGTGTAGATAGTGGTGTCACCCTACGTAATGATGGCTTGGCCGATCTAACCGTTACCGAAACGCTTGTGGTGGGTGCCGATTTCAGTGCTTTTAATGAACCGGTTGTACCGTTCGTCTTGGCTCCTGGGGAAGAACAGTGGATGGATCTCACCTATACTCCACTAACACTGGGAGAACACTCGGGTTCGTTGTGGGTAGAATCAGACACCCCTGCCGGTACTGCCCAAGCCCAGTTGATTGGTGGTTCCTCTGACAAGCCGATTGCCGTTTGCTACGCTGACCCTACTGAAATTGCACCGTTGCGTGAAAGTACCAACTGGATGGGTGAAGATTCCTATGACCCCTCGGGTGCTATCATCAACGAATACAACTGGGTGATGATTGAGGCTCCCAGTGGTGCCACTGCCACCATGCCAAGTGGTACCGCCAATCGCTACAACTTCCGTCCTGATGTGGCTGGAACCTACACCGCACAACTCACCGTTTACAACGAGTTTGGACGGGCTTCAGATCCTTGCATTACCTCGGTAGATGCAGTTCCCGCAGAATCCTTGTGGATTGAACTCTTTTGGCAATACCCCGGCGACGATATGGATTTACACCTGCTGGCTCCCGGCGGAGGCTTGGAAAGTAACAACGACTGCTATTACATGAACTGCGTGGGTGGTGGCTGGCTCGATTGGGGACAGATTGGCAACAGTGATGACGACCCCAGTTTGGACATTGATGATATCCCCGGTACGGGTCCTGAAAACATCAACATCTATGAACCGGCTGATGGCACCTTCCAAGTCTATGTACACGACTTTCCCTCTTCGATTTATACTGGTGCCAACGAAGTTACTGTACGCATCTATGTCGGTGGTGAACTGGCTTATGAGGACAGCAAGTCGATCAGCGGTGAAGACACCTATACGCACTTTGCCACCATTGAATGGGGTGAAGAGCCAGCCGTCATCGGACACTAACTTGTACCATGTCGACACCTGAGAACACCGACACCGAATCTACAGACACAACTGTCGAACCCGAATACATCGCCAATCGTCAACTGGTCGAATCATTGACCGACTTGTTGCTTGATCAGTACCCCCAGCGTTTGAACGGTCCTCGAACAATCGGTTTGAGAGCACAGTTCCCCATCTGCGGATTAGATGGAAAGCCGGGTGACACTGGGATGCTCTGGCCATTCCTCAAAGGAGAGGGGTTTGAACCGTACCGAGAAGCCAACGGAATGCAATCAGCCCTTCACGGACAAGACTTTTCCTATTCGGTGACCGCTGGCAGAGGGGTGATGGAAATCCAAATCCACCCTGTACAAAATCTCCATGCCTTGCATGAGCGCCTCACCAGCGCAGTCGATCGCCTAAAACCGGCTGCTGAAAAGTGGAAGAAACAAATCCTTGCCTATGGTGGACAACCCCATACAGCCCTCACACCAGACTGCTTAACCCACAAATTTCACTATTTCTCTTTGCTTCGACGAATCCAAGAACCCTATTTGTACCGTGGTGTACAAGCCACCAATCGCTTTTGGGTCGGTTGTGGTCGTGAGGAACTACTAGACATCTTGAATTGGTCACACCTGATCAGTCCATTGGTCAATGCACTCTCCGCCAACACACCGATCTTTGTGACTGAAGATGGTCACTATCCCTCCAGTCGATGGCAAGAACAGGCCAAACTGGATGAGAGCACGGTTGGTGATGGGCGTTGGCAGTTGGTAGAGCATCCCTATTCTGGCATGGACGAGTGGATGTTTCACTTGTTGCACCAACCACATCTGCTACTACGAGATGATGAGGGGTGGCTAAATCCCGGTGAAGGCTTGTTTGGTGCCTATTTGGAATCAGCAATCGACAACGGTAAACTGCCAATCGAACTGTGGGATCATCTCTGTGACCACCTCGATACACTCTGGACCCAATCTCATCCAGTATTGCATACCGATGCCGCACTCCCACCAACCCTACAAGGACAAAAAGGCATTCAACTCGCCGACACCGAGCAACAAGGCATACCGGAAACCCTTGCCATGTCAGCCTTATTGTTGGGCTGCTTGGAAGAACGGGAGTCCCTCTTCCGATGGTGGGAAGACTTGGTGCCCGATCCACCCGCTAAACGTGAATTTGGGTTGTGGCCCCATCAAATCCTCGAGAAAAACCTCAATTACCGCAAAGAGTTGTGGCAACCTTTTTCCGAATATTGGCAACGGTTCATGAAACAAGGTCTGTCCTACCCCGAACCCTTCTTTGGCTGTTTTGATGGATTGTTGAACAGCGCCCGAATTGGTTTAGAAAAACGAGGACTGGGTGAAGAAGTCTACTTGGCACCCTTGTTTGAACGGGTGTTATCACAACACGAACCCCACCGAGAGTTACGACGGGCATACATCTTGGAAGGCATCGAAGGTTTGGTGAAGAAAGTTTTAATCTAACCTCAGCAAACCACCGTTACCTCATACCAATGTAGGACTCTACTTAGTCTTCAAAGAACTTGAATACACCGTACGCCAGTAGACCAACCGCAGCAACTGGGGCAGCAGCAGTTATAACCGCACCAGCAGCCATACCACCACCAACGGCTGAACCGATAGTCGCCATACCAGATGCCACTGCTGCACCACCTGCAGTTCCAGCAGTTCCGGCTGTGGCTGCCAATGCTGCACCTGTGGTTCCGGCTGTGGCTGACATGATCGTGGCGGCAGATGCTCCAGCGACGGTGGAAGCAGTGGAGGCGACAGTCGCTCCAGTAGCCAATGCACCCAAGCTACCTGCAACAGTTGATGTTTTTACAGTTGTTTTTCTTTTACCCATTATAAACTCCGTTGTTGATATATACACTTTCTAAACGAAACCATTTTATATCTTCGGATATAAACATGAGGTGTACCAACAATTCCAACGCCTCCATCAACCAGCCCACAAAGACCAAGCAACACCCAAGTTACCGACAAAGTCGACACCAGCAAAACAACTCCTCCGAAGGAGAAAGCCAACGCCTCCATCAACCAGCATACAAAAACAAACTAGCACCCAAATCACCCTAAAAATCCCCGCCACCCCATATTACCGTACCAAATATACAAAAGGTACGTAATTTCAAAGTGGAGAGTGGATGGCGAATTCAAAGTATGACAAAGGGATCGTGAAGGAGGGATACTTCTGTATCCGACTGAACGCTCACAAAGTCAGACAAAGAATACGACAACGCATATCCACTTTTAGAGGGACTGTCGGTCTACACTACCGACGGGGAATGCTCACCTGTCGGTGAGCGGGGTTTAGGGGGAAAGGCGGCAGAGACGAAAACCCCGAACGCTGCTCGACCATGACGGATTGATGTCGATACGAAACGACACCCACCCGTACCAGGCGCCCTCACTGCAACAACCACCCCGCCTAACACGGACGGAGCCACTGTCGGGTCCCCGTGGGTCCATTGTCGGTGTGCTACTGTAGGTACCATAGATATCCCAGACCCACTCCCAAACATTTCCACTCATATCATAGAGTCCAAAACCATTCGTTTTTTTTTGACCGACTGGATGTGTCTCATCTCCACTATTACCATCATACCAAGCGACTTCATCTAGGTTGTCACTGCCAGAATACTTGAAACTTTGGTTGGCCCGAGCAGCATACTCCCACTCTGCTTCGGTCGGCAAACGATACCCTTTGGCATTCCAATTACACGTCACATTCTCACCGTCGATGGTATAGGCTGGTTCTAAACCTTCCAGTTCCGACAGTTTGTTGCAAAAATCCACCACATCGAACCAACTCACACATTCCACTGGTCGATTCGCACCCTTGAAATGACTCGGATTTGAGCCCATCACACTTTCCCACAATGCTTGCGTTACCTGATACTTGAACAGCAAGAGATCTCGAGTCAAAGTCACACAATGGCGAGGATTTTCATCATCATCCGCCTCCTCATCATCCAAGGCCCCCATCACGAAATCACCCTTTGGAATCAACACCATCTCCTTCGCCATTCGAACACAAAACTCTTTCTCACTCTCCGACAAATCATCGACGAACACATCCCCCAACGAACGAAAATGCATCGAATCAAAGGCACC
>CAKZLX010000712.1 GCA_937127265.1 uncultured Pseudomonadota bacterium | reverse complement strand
GCGCTTCTGGTGATGGCGTACAAACACTTCGAATTGTCTTGATTGCCGTCAGTATTTTGATTGTCGGTCTATTTTTGTCAGCCCCGAAAACCAAAGACGAAGACAAAACACTTCTCTCCATCGGCAAAGGACACGGTTTTGCGATGTTAGCCATCTATGCGGGATGGACTGGCTATATCCTGATGCAAATCATAGCAGGCTAAATGCTCTTTGAGGGCTAAATATCACACTTTGTGGTTCAAACCCTGCTTACATCGGTTACAAAAGCATATCCCTTCTGACTTGGAGAGTTTATGCGTAGTGTACTTGGATCAATTGGCTTACTTGGTGTAATCGGCTTATTGGCTTGTCGGCAAACAGAAAAGCCCCTTGATAGTGGTACAACCGAAGTTACCGATAGTGCTTCGACCGATTCGGCAAGTGTCGACACTTCCAATCCCGATACAGGAACGGACACGGGCATTGAAATCGCCATTCCCTTTGAAGAATGTTTGGATAGGTTTGAATCGACCATCGACTGGTTCCCACAGCCATCATTTCAACCACTTGAGGGAACACTGTGGTTTGGACACACCCACGTCACCGCAGAACAAGAAACCCGTTGGGCACCAAGACCACCTGCATTTCGAGACACCACCATCTTCTTTGAACCAGCATCGAATCTACTTGAAGGCAGCGAACTCCGTATCACCGCTACTCGAGGTGGTGAATCGCTTGGGGTCTTGACACTACAACCACCCTCGGCCTCTCCTGCGATTTTAGAGCAAGGACTTACCGATGAATCTTTGGAAGCATGGTCAGAGAGCGCATGGTCTGTCCAAGTCCCTTGGTTTTGGATGGAAGAGAATATCAACCTTGAAATTGGCTATGTTGAAGGGGAAGTGTTGTACCTCCATCAACACACCTTGACAGACTTGGGCGCACCCCATCGTTTCACCGTCTCCAGATCCAAGATTGTTCTGTTTGGCGACGATTCCTTTGATACCCACACCTACACCGCAGAGCAGTTGGGGCTCGACTTTTTCTCGGTACTTCCCATCTCTGAACTGGCTTGGGTCGACTCTACCGACTGGGTACTGGATGAAATCGTTGTTCGTGGTGCCAATGGTCCAGTCAAAGTGTCGTCAGAATCCGAACGATTGGCCCAAACTAGCGATCCTGACCGTTGGGGGATTCTCAAAAACATTTTCACCCATCGCCTCAATCTAGCTAACACCGGACATGGATTAAGCAACACCACTTTTTCGGGTGGAAACTCCCCCTACTCTTTTGGAACAACTTTGGGTCTCGGTTGGGTGGTCGATGAAAATGACACCTATGTAGACATCAACAACGCGCCCTATTCTGCGGGCTGGACTGGATGGTCGGCCATTTGGCACGGTGAATGTGGGAATGTCTTCAACCATGAAATCGGACACTCCTTTACCTTGGCACACTTTACCGAAGGTTCGGCGAACAATTGGGGAATCAGTGACCAATACCCCAACGACGGTGTACATCTTGACTCTCATCCTTGGGGTTATGACACCATTCACAACGCCTTTCGAACTTGGTATCGGGTAAATAGTGAGGGCATCGCTTTACAATCGGACGGAACTATTCAAGGAAAACGAGACAGTATGAATGGTGGGGAAGCCTCAAATTCTGAACACTGTTTCCCACAATACACGCCCTATCACGGATGGAAAATCCAAAACTGGATGGAAAGCACACCAACCCTATCCCAAGAAGGAAACACCCCCAGTGTGGTACAGTGGAACTTGGAAAGCAAACAATACACCCCCGTGGAAATGGACCATGCCTACGAGGTCCCCACCCATGTTGGCTCACCGGTGGTCACCATTGTGGGTGCCATCGGCAACCAAACCACCGCCTCCGATGCCAATTACGTCTATCCACCGTTGTATTGGGATGCGGGCAATGCGTTTCCTTTGCCTTCTCCTGCTGATACTGGACTTGAATCATTTAATGGCGCCAACTATCTGGCAGAAATCATCGATACCGATGGTCAATCTCAATATGCCCTGATTAACAAAAGCAGTGTTGATGACAACGATCTATATTTATTCTCCTTTAACATCCCCTTGGACAATAACACCAGCGAAGTTCGTCTGCTCCACTCTCCAACCCCCTATCCCAATATCGATTTGAACAATGTCGACCTTTTATATGCACGAACATTTGAAGCCCCACCATCGCTTCCACGCTCGGCAATCATCGGACAACGAACCCTACACACTGGAACCATCACCCTGGATACTTGGTGCGAAGAGGGATTCAACTGTGATACTGCCGCGGAAGAATTACGTTGGAAAGACAGTGCACCACTCTCTTTTCATCACGGTGAACCAACCATCAACGATTGTGCCGAAGAAGGGTCTATCTACACCTTCACCATCGACGTAACCAATAACCTTGGCGAAACAGACACCCTCACCCTTCACGGACAACGGATTGTAGACAGTACGACTGAAACCTGGTCAGTTGCCATGAACGATGCCACCCCGTGGAGCCAATCCCCAAATCTTTCTCAATCCCTTCGATTATGGGTTCCTTTTGCCAACAATCAACACCTATCAGCAGGTACTTGGCGCACAACAGACACCGTATCCGTCTATGCCATCGACAATGAACAACCCCAACTCGTCGAAGATATCGCTATCAGGATTGATCTCACGATTGAATCGAGTACCTTGATGTCGTTGAACGAGGTGATTGAAAGTGAATCGATAGAACTGGCAGACTCCTCCTTGTATTTTGTGGTCACCGATCCGAGTATTGGTCCTACATCTCGAGAATGGTGGGGCTCAAACACCTACACGCCTCTCAATATCCAGATGCTCGATATCGACACCCAAGAAATGACTTCGGTCACCGTGCACAGTTACAAACAAACCTGCAACTTGGGTTGGGGTACTCTTTGGACGTTAAATTCTGGTCAGGTCGCCGATCCATGTACCTATCAAGTGCGTTTGGAAGTGCCTGAAACGGGCAATGAGCACTTGGAAACGGGTCACACCTACCGTTCACTGGGTTCTCAACCGATTATCTTTGAAGGCAGACGATGGCATGGACCCAATGCCAACGGATTGGTCAATCGTTTTGTCTGGCAGTTGGAATATACAGCACCCTAATCCATGGATCAATCTTTAGGAACTTGATGTATCTGCAGATGACGTTTTTTCTTCTTTGGTAAAATTCAACTGGTGTTGGGCTTTGAGTTCTTTTAGTTTTTGAACACAAGCATCAGCTTGAGACACTATGCGGTCATCGTGACGCTGCTCTGCGATCTCCTTTCCCAGCAGGGCAGACTTGATTGATTGATCGTACAATGACGTCACAAGGTCAAGATCCAGTGGTGTTGCTGACAAGGCTTGCTCTAACAAGCCCGTGTAGGCTTGAGACATTCGCGTATAAATACTGGCTTCATGATTGACAAAATGGTACTGTAAGATCAAGTCTAAATCTTGTTGTAAAAGATCAATTGCCTTGGTAAAATCTTTGAGGGTATAGAGATAGGTACTCGCCTGTAAACCATAACTGGTTGCCAAGCCATTCCAATCCTTAGAACGCAACATCAATTGATTGGCCTCTTCGTATAGTGGCAACACATCGTTGTACCAAAATTGCTTCGTTTGGGCTTCATCCATAGATTGTGTAGTGTGATAGAAATATTGCCCGGCATACTCTTTTAAAATCGAACCCAAGGTAAACTGTCGAGGTCCTGACTCTGGAAGTTGTCGTACCCGATCCAAGAGTTGTTTGAGATCGGGAGCGATATTACGTGAAAATCTAAAGTTTGAATGATAATATGATTCCACATACGCTCTAATCGCACCATCGACTTGTAAGGCAATCTCTTGGGCATACTGTGGAAAGGTCTCCGCTGTTTCTCGGACATAGGATATTTGACACCATGTTTTAATCACATGGAACACAGCAGGCTCTGGTAAGTGTATGGCAATTTCAATTGTTCGGGCCAAAAATTGCATCGCTGCTTCCGGATTCGACACTGGTTCAGCCGCCGTGATATTAAACAAACTATAGGCTGGCGGCTTCACTTGGCGATACTGTTCTCGATTCGGATGAGCCGCGATGGCCTTGGCATACCACACTTGTATGCGAACTTTAGATTCTACCGACATATATTCGATAAAAGATTGTTGTTCCGTATATACATCCACAATCTCAGGCCAGGCAAACTGTTCTCCCAGAGTTTCGATGTATTTCAACAAGACCAGTGACAATGCTTGGGGTTGCAAATGTACGATTTGCATTGCATGATGCACCAGTCGATTCAGTGCGATATCTTCAAAATTATTTTCTTGGGCACGACGTAAAATCTGTTTGTGAAAGCGAACGGCAATCTCTTTGGGAAGGTCTGTTTGTGCATACCGCAATCGTTTGGCGATAACTTGTTGGCTCAGTCGAGAGTAAAATTGAAAAATGCCAGCCTCGTTGGGAACATCAAAGACAATCGATGGTTGAACCGCTTGTTCAATTGCCTCTAGGGTTTCCAAGACTTTCAACTCGGACATATCGAGCGCATAAGCAACCTCTTCAGCATAAAATATCACACCACAGACACTGGCACTCTCCAAAACCAGACGTTGCTCCGGAGCGAGTAGGTTAAAACGTTCGATCTCCACTTCTTCGTAACTACTCGGCAAAATAGCGTGGATCTGCGCATCACTAGTAAAGTGAATCCCACCATCAGCGCCCTTTTGTAATACCTTCCCTTGATACAAATGACGCAACACACCTAAGATCCGTTGGAAGTCACGATCGGTGATACTCAAAATATCTTGTATCACTTCGGTTGGTAACTGTTGCACACCAAACTGATCAAGAAATTCAACAAACTCATCTTCATCTATCTTGGGTACCTCACGAAACTCGGTATTTAAACACAAAGGACTTTGTCGGAATTGGCCAATGGTCACCTCTTCCCAAATCACCAAGAATGATTCTTCAGATTCAATAACCTGTGTCATGACTTCCCGACTGGCCTCATCAATGTGTGTGGAATTGTCTAGAATCAAAACCAAAGGTTGTTTTTGAACACCGTGTCGCAAATACCGCGTCAAATCCTGAATGATCGCCTCACGACTCAAACCAGCAGCAGTATCCCCCAATAACCCCATCATAAACTCAACACCCGGCAAGGCACTTACCAAACTATCAACACTTTCGGTAACAACGCTACCTTGAGAGGACACACTGGTCATCAAACTGGTTTTCAATCCCATTTTTCCAAACAATCGTTGAATGAACACAAATGGTTCAGCATCCATTTCTTCACAAGAGAGATACAACACCTTTGCAGTCATATTTGTATCGGCTTGAAAGGCTCGATGGACTTCTATCAGTATAGGTGAAGATCCTGTAGCATGGGAATCTACAATACAGATTGACTTTTGGTCTTCTCGAATACTATGGCAAAGTTCTTGCACTAAATCTTGGTGTGATCTCGGTAATATAGACACATGAACAAATGGATTTTCGGCATCGACAAATGTAATATCCTCTTCCACAACTGGTTCAACATATGCAAAAGACTGTCTAGATAGAACGCCCGCAAAACCACCGAGCAATACCGAAACTGCCCAGTGCCAACCGTTAAACAACCCAAGTGCCAGTGAACACGACAAGAGTATAAAGGTTGCAATCACCCAAATAACGGTCTGATTGTTATTGTCTATACCACGCCCCAGATTGTTCACAAATGGAGAAACGACCCAAGATAATGCAATCACAGAGAGAGACAAGGATATAGCAACCCATACCCCCTCACTGGTGTGTGCCATCACCAATGGTAAAAACAACCAAGTGACAACCCCTGCATTCATTGAGGTCAGCATCACTGGCATTTGTAGGTCATTGCTGGTGATTAAACCACGAAGTAATGGCGTCATGTTGGTCAAAGCCCACATCAACACCAAAATTGGGCCACCCAAGGCCACCAATCCCAGCACCCACATCCACTGCAAAGAAGGTAGATAGGGCACTTGGCGAGTCCATGCGCCAGTTTCACGAAACAAAGATGCTTGCCCCCAATCCACTTGATAATCTGCGGCAAACCCAAATGCCAAATGGGACCATACTCCACCTAAACAAAAGAACAGAGCTGCAGCGAACAACACACTTGGTAGTTTTTTGTCTTGTTCCCCATGCCGATATACCGAAAATATCGAGAACAGAAAGGTTAACAATAACATGCCTATTAGCCAAGACGTGGCGACATTTTGATGGGCTTTGGCATCTTGCCCCATCCCAACTGATTTGATGGTTGCATACGGTTGCAACTCACCAACCTTCCAAAACTGGGTTGCCAAGGAAATTCGTACCACACTCAAATGGTCATTTGTGGCTTCGATTTCATCATCGATGTTGGCATGAATCACCACAATCCCTTGCTTGTTAAAATGCCGACCAAGTTCGCTAATTTGAACATTGGATAGTGTTGGTGGGGATAACCAGTCAATCTCAAACGGTAACAAGTCATCTGGAACACCTGTCATACTTGGTGTCGCTTCGGTAAAGTCGACAACCTCATCGCGCATCAGTTTCAAACGATTGGGTAACTCCTCAGCAAAATTGTCAGCACCTGTATCCAATAGTCGCTGGGGCAAATCACCATTACGGGTCACAAAAATCATCGCCGCATGGTTTTCTGGGTTTAATTCCTTTTGTAAATGGGCCTCCACTGCGCCCCAAGAATTACCCAAGGCCAACATGTAGACATCATCATACCACTCGATCGTACTGTCCTCACCAGCCATCCACCACACTGGTTCGAACAGTGTACGATAGGTGTCATGAGCGTTGTCGATACGAAAGGCAACTTGATCCAAACCACGATTGGCGGTTTCTTTCACCACAGAATCGGTCGTTCGGTCAGCCACTTGTTGGTACAGTGTTTCTGCTCGTTTGTGAAAGTCCATACCGTTGTTAGTCGCCCGTGCCAGACGATACCACGTAACCGCTTGTCGCAACTGATCTTCTTCGGTCAGTTGGTCATCACTTGGCTCTTCGGCGAATACCATTGCCATCGTTCCAAGACATACCAGACACAAGACACACAACTGTTGAAAGAGACTTCGCATACATACTCCATTTTCTCTGTCGTATTCTATATCAAATTGTTTATTTTGTCGCATGCTTCTCATCGACTCACAAGGACGGATGATTATCGTTCCAACTCCCAAATCGAATCTTCAAAAGCATATACCAAAGTCCACGGAACAAACTGCAATCGAGAAAAGACGTAAACGGTATGCCGATCTTTGATCAACCCTTGCTTTTGTTTGTCTTGAACAGCCGCCACCACTTGGCTTTGTTTAAAGAGTGACGTGTCCTTGGAACGGTTTTGATCTTGGTATTTGAGAGAGCCCACTTGTTGACCTTTATCCGCACTGGAAAATAGGATTTCACCTTTACGATTCAACAAAAATACTTGTTGTACTTGCTCTGGTTGTTTCAGTTCCAACTCATTGAGCACACTGTCCACTAAAAAGTCCAATCCAACCACACCCAATAAATCACCATTGGGCTTTGAAACCCGTTGATTACAGGGCAACAGGTATCCAGAACCACTAGCGTCAGGATACGGTTCGCCACAAGTTGGCTCAATAAATTTCTGTCCTTCAATAAACCACGGGCGCAAACGGGGGTCGTAGCCCTCTCCAAACTGTGCGACACCTGGGTAGTTTAACAAGATACCATCAGCAAACCCCACATAGGACCACTGAATCGGATGTAAGAAATCTTCTTTCCAAAAGTTTTCCGCAAACGAAGCTGCTTCCTCTCCTTGATACTCTTGGATAATATAGGGCGTCATTGCCGATGATAACCACAACCCTTCTCCAGCCGTCTCGCGCCCAACAGTTTCGGGTACTAAACAAACCGGCGTTTCGATATTAATCCAATTGTCTTGATAGCGAGGATGTTGTTTGGTACTGTCGAGCTCGGTTAATGAACGATAATCAACACAGAGATTTTGGACCAACATCGAAGATGACAAGGTATACAATGATTCTAAACGCACGGCTAATCGTTGAACGCTACGCTGCACATCAGAAAAAGACCGATCCAAGTCTTGGGTTTGATCGGAGATCTGATTGAGCAAATGGGTGGTGACTCGTTCGTGTTGTGAGGTTTGTGATATTGCCTGTAAAGCCGACCATAAGGATGTAATCGTAATCAGACCGGCAACTGCAAAAACTGCACTGATTCCCAATGCCAATTGCAAAGGGTGTTGACGGATACGACGCCAAACTTTCATACTGGTGGGTTCTATCAAGGCTTTGACGGCTTGATCACGCAAAAACAACCGCAGGTCTTGTGCCAATTGACGCATCGTATCATAGCGGTCTTCAATCTGTGGCTCGGTTGCTTTCATGATAATCGCCGCCAAACGAGGATCCACAGCCTCAAGATCCCATTCACGAGTACCCGCCATTGCTCGATCCAGCAACTCCAATACTTTGAATCCTGGTCGAGCTTCTGTAAGCATCACCAATTCAAACAACATCATACCAATCGCATATTGATCGGCGGCGGCACCCACATTTTCTAATTCCCCACGTGCCTGCTCGGGAGCCATATATCTTGGTGTACCGATCACTTGACCATGAATGGTATTGATACCCAAATCTTGAACATCCAAACTGGCATCTTTGAGTACCTCTTCTTCGTAAGGATCCAAAGCCATCGAACTTTTCAACGGGGTAGCCACTCCCCAGTCCATGACATAAACATCTTCAAAAGCACCGACCATCACATTCTCTGGCTTCAAATCACGGTGTATGACCCCTTTTACATGGGCATAATGCATGGCATCGCAGACTTTAATCAAGATTTCCAAACGTTGCTCAAGACGGTACAACAACGGCAACGGTCTTTGTTCACACTCTTTACATTCCTCAATGTAATCCTCAAGTGTGACCCCTTGTATCCGTTTCATGATCATCAACGGTTGCTGCTCATCGGTAAACTCAATCGAATATACAGGAACAATCGAAGGATGTCCCAACTGCGCAGTAATTTGAGCTTCACGATAGAACCGCTTCCACAACGGAGACGTCACCGAGACTGTATCATGTAGGGATTTGGTCGCCACAGGACGTTGCAGGACGGTATCGTAGGCTTCGTGAACGGCACCCATACCACCACGTCCCAACAACGAACGCTTTTCATACCGATCAATACCAACAGAGGGCTTTTCGACTGTCGTTTCGGTTACTTCATCCACAATCGGAGTGAGGGTTATCGTAGAGGCTAGTGGGTCGGATTCCCACCCACCATTCAACAGGGTAAATAAGGTTCTATTGTCTTCCTTGCTCACAACATCACCCTACATAAAATATCAACAGCCCGATACTGCTCAGCACAAATCGCTAGCAATATGAAAGCACGATACTGACGGTACACAACATTAATCGGATGACACTGAAGATTGAACAACTGTTGATAGACGATTATTCACTAGCACAGTTTTCGGTATCCATATCTGCATAGACATCACAGTATGAAGGACAGGTCAAATTGTCTGGTAAGGCGGGAGCCGTTTCACATTGTGTACGATCACCATCTTCACCACACAAAGCCGGATACTCACAACAAAATGACTGTAAGGCCCCATCACAGGAAGCTTGCTCCAATTGCACTGTACAAGCACGCGCCAAAGCGACTTGTTCTCCATTTTCATCCAACGCCACGTCGTCATTCTCGTCAAACTGGGCTTCTAGACCTTCACCAAACAAAGTACATTCATTGATGACATAATCTCCACAAGAACCATCAAGAACAACTGCGCCAAAACCAAGCGCACCATCATCGAGTGGCACCGCAAACGATTCCAAGACCACAGTGTAAAGTTTGTCTACACGATTCGAGGTGTTGATGGTACAGTATTCAGCAGACGCACGACCGGCGTGGGCATTGTTCATCCCTGATTGGGCACCATATTGAAAGCACTCACCGTATTCAATCGCCACAGAGTTTCCAAGTGCATCGGTATAAAACCCCTTGAAGTCACCCAATTCCACGCCTGGAGAACCAGTGTAATACGAAGATAAGCCAGCAAACAGATCAATGTCACCATCGTCTTGTTCCAGATCAGCATAAGAGTATTTGTCATCAGGATTGACACTGGCCACCGCAGTGTTCCAAAAGACAGTTTCGGGATCGGTCACAATACAAACCCGATCACCAGTACCACGGAATGTAAAGGTCGCACCACCTTTTACACCATTTGGTGCTTGACCCAACAAACCATAATAGCAGTATGGATTGCCATTTTCATCCAAGTTGTCTTGACACCAAGAGCGGGCATTGCCACCTTCAGCTCGCAATTCTTGTAACTGGTCAGCGGTCATCACAGCCATCTCACCTACGTCAATCACAGGAGGGTAGGTACCATCGGCAGCCGGAACGTAGTCGTCACCACTGCGGTCACAAGCGAGTAAAGCAAGTCCAGTAGCCAAGAGCATCAATTTGTTTTGCATGGTTTCTCCTTACTCTTCTTCAACGTAGTGAAAATCAACAACCAACTCAAAGTCTGCGTTGGGGTCGGTAACCTCGACAGGTGTTTGTACCACCCAGTCACCATAGTCAATGTATTTACCAGGATAGTTCAAGACATCGATGGCATTGGTACCCAAATCATAACTTTCCGCGTAATAATTGACGGTATCACCCACGGTGGGATCGCAGGTTGAAAACTCATAGGAAGTGGATGGCATATCAACCCAACCCCAAATTTTCATCCCTTCGTTCATTGGAATGTGTGGAATGACCACATCTGCTACCAAGAACTCACCTTCCACACGGAAGTCACGTGCACCCACGAACAACATCTCATTGTCACCAGTGGCATACTCGACTTCAAAACAACGCTCTTGGTATTCGACACCCGAACCGACCACTTCTCCATCCAAGGTACGAACAGGATCACCCAACACATTGTCAAAGAAATCAATGATGTCACTGTAATCTTCAAAGCGACCGGTACTCACTTTACACACCAACTGTTGGTAGCAAGCCCAATCAAAGCGTCCCACGGTATTTCCACCGTATGGATAGGCATTACCATCTTGTCCTTCTGACAAAATCGGTCCCATGGAGGGATGTGGATAAGGATACAAACCTTCTTCGATGGCAGGATAAACACCCAGATACAAGGGACCCATACCACGAATATCATCGATGATTTGTTGGTCGTCACCAATACCATATGCAAACTGGGTGGCGGCAATGGGGATTTTCACTGTCCCACGCAGGTCGTAATAATTTAGGTTTTCATCAAACGCGCAGCCTTGAAGTTGCGCCAAAATCAATGCACTCAACATTAGTATTCATACCTCCCACCCAATGTCACTCGGACAGGGTTTTGTCTTGATGAGATGATCCAACGGTTGTCAAAGGAAGTGTACGCTCCCCAACCAGTTCGAGCATTTGTTACGTTGTCCAATTGGCAGATTCCCCACAACTTTCCTTTGCGCACCGGAATGGCTTGCTGGACCAACAAGTTGAGTTCATACCAAGTCTGTGAGCGAGCGTAAGAACCAACGGTATCTTTGTAGATGTATGTACGACCATCATCACTATAGTTACCATTTTGGTACGTACGAGAGATGGGATATCCACTTTCCAAGAAGAAGGTTGCACCCAAACGAGTGGTCCAAGGATCATCAGGAAGTTCCCAAGCAAACCCACCGGTAATGTCATGGGTGATATCGGTACCCAAATAACGACCGATGAAGTACTCCACTTGCTGTGGAACCGACAAAAAGGAAGATGGTGTACCTTGAGCCGTACCACGAGATACCGTGTAGGAATAGTTGAACTGGGCTTCCCAACGGTTGGACCATACCTTGTTCAAACCAAGGTCAGTACGAATGTAGTTACGTTGCGCAATGTCTGGTGTACGGAAACGATAGTTGGAAATCACCGAACCATTACCGGTACCAATAATGTTGTATCCATCCTCATCCCAATACAAGTTGGTTTCATCGAAAGCGTACAAGTTACGGGTGAACTTTCCAGTAAAGT
>CAKZLX010000711.1 GCA_937127265.1 uncultured Pseudomonadota bacterium | reverse complement strand
AGATGACCTTTCGACGGACCTTTAAGACCGCGAGGTACTTTTCCAATAATGGCTCAACACCAAAATCACTTTCTTCCGAAGGGTTCATCTATTCACCAAGTTCCATGACTAACAACCATCACAGTAGATTCTTTCGACTGCAAAACGAAATAATTTAACCGCTTGGGCAAAATATCCCAAATTGAAGTACATTCTAGCATTACAGATTCTTTTACCTCCTGCCGACTATATACTTCATGACACTATCCTATCGCATTTTATTGTCTTTTCTCGGTCTCAGTATCTGTGCACTGGGAATTGGAAACCCTCTTCACGAACATATTTGGGTGCCGTTGTTTGCTGGATTGTTACTCTTTTTGCACCAACGAAACGCTCTCGACTTGCCCCGGAAACATCTTCCTTGGTTGATTCTTTTTGGTCTGTGGTGGATGGCGTTGTTGATTCCAATTCCGACAGAATGGCTACCCCATTGGCAAAACGACTTGGGTGAGTACCGGCATACACTGCACCAATTCTTGGGACAACACACAACTCCAACGGCCTTGTTCCCAATGGTTCATTTGCTCACAGGTAGCATCCTAATTTTACTCTATGTCCTCTATCAATGGTTACACACCAACTGGCAGCAAACGATCGTTCAGCGATACCTATGGTTGTTTTCGCTGCTGTTTTTAGGCTTTGGTTTGGTTCAACACGGACTTGGACTATCAAAGATATTTGGGTTTATCCATGTACCAACAGAGTTACGCAGTCCTTTCTTTGGCTCTTTCATCAACGGAAATCACGCTGGATACTGGTTAGTCTGCGGATTGTATCTCCATCACTTTGCTAAACTACCTTCGCTTTGGCATTGGTTTGGCATGATAGGGTATGGCGTTGGATTGTGGCTCTGTGACTCTCGTGGAGCGTGGGCACTGGGGTTATTTGCCTTAATTTGGTTATACGGACCACATTGGCTAATGATTGGTGTGGTCATCAGCGCACTGCTAGGTGGTGGGTTGTTGTGGGCAAATGATGGTACATACCTAGATAATCTCAGTCACGGACGATGGCAAATGTGGATTGATGCCCTCCAATTAAGTGAATGGTCTTGGAGCACTGGATTGGGGTTTGGAGGATTTTCGGAGGCTTTTGGTTTGGTCAAAACGACCCCTGAATACATTCAAAGTCAGCATCTGCACATGGAGTACTTGGAATGGTTCATTCAAACAGGCATCATTGGGAGTCTAATCTTTCTATTTATTGTCTCCAAGTATATCCAAACCATCTTTCGCCAACTCGGCCAAAACAAATGGCAATTGCAAACACCTTGGATTGGCATTGTCACCACTTTCGCGCTGGCGAGCTGCATTGACTTCCCTTTGCAGTTGAACGCCTTGGCCATCATTGGCTGTATGGCTTTGGTTGGTATGCAAAAGGACACACAGATAGAATCTACACTCCCCACTGTACCTCCCAACAAAACACCTACGTTTATCCTGTTGAGTGTATTCCTTTGTTCGACTGCACTACCTTTATTCAGTCCAATATATAGTCATGCAAAATTGCACACCTCCACATTAAACCAAGAATGGCTATCCTCACAACCTTTGCACCCAACGGCTCTCGAACGAGACCTTTGGGAACAAGTACGCGCTCTGCCCACCGATGCCACCGATCCACTTTTGTTCTCTTCTGATTTGGGAACCGATTCAGAAATCGCCTCTCTTGGTGAGATGATTGAAGTCCATGCCAACACCTATCGCAGTAACATTGAAGCCCAACGTTTATTGGCACGATGGTATCGAAGAATGGGAAACTACAATGATTCCTGTCGTGTTTGGCAACGAGTATGGACACTGGAGACCCCCGTTCTATCAACCAAAAACACTTGGTTGACTGAAGGTTTGGCCTGCGATCCCAACCTCTGGCTGGTGGTGAGCACCCTACCTAATGATGTCGACATCTTATTGGCCTCTGCCCAATTACTAATACAACAAGGGAATAAGGACACCACGCAATTCCTGCTAGAGCGAGCCGTTGAATTGGAAACACCACCATGGCGTAGTGGTCTCCTGATGACACAATGGCTCATCCAACAACAGACTTTTGAACGTGCTTGGACCATCCATCGATCACTCTCCAAACCTTCAACTGCCACCCCAACCGAAGAATGTGCCTTCCTCAAAAACACTGCTTGGTTGGGTGTACATTTTCAGATTGAAAAGACCAGTCAAGTATTTGAAGAACTTCTCGCTAAATGTGGAGAAAAAGCACATTGGCAAAACCAGCGCCTATTTAGCGGTCTAATAGAAGGCCGGGCCAATATCACCAAAGAATTTGAACAAACGGAAGACGTTGAGGCTTCACTATATTGGCAACATTTATACCACGCCTATACCATACAGCAAAATAGTCTCGAAGCCTGTCGTTGGATTCGCTTCGGATTTCAACAAGGGAAAGAGGTCAACCAGGCAGATATTCAGAACTGTTCACGACACAAGTCCCCCTCTCCAGTCGCCAAATGGCAATTGTTTACGCCCTCAGAAATCGATAAACGTCTTCAACCATAGACCATTCTTCTAAAATCTGATATAACAACTTCGAGAAACATTTATGACATCTGGTAACGATCATACAAACATCGACGCTCTCAAAGAAGAAATTTGGGCAGAACTTGAGCAAGAGCATCAAGAACGAGAAGAACGTGCGCAACGCAAAGCCGATCGCCGTAAACAAAAGCGTCGGATGGAAAAAGAAAAGAACAGAGAAGCCGATGCTTTACGTGCCCAATTGCGTCGAGAGTTCTATCAAAATAAAGGCTATGAAGAACGTATCGATCCAACGGGACGAAAGATGTATCTTTCCCCTACCGAACTGGAAAATCGAAAGCGCAAAAAAGGGCGACGTAAAAGCAAGAAATCATTTAACCTGATTGATTGGTTCCGCAGTCACGGTTTTGGTGACCTGCCTGTCTATGTTGGCATTGTCTTATTGGCAATCATCACTGGACTGCTCTTGGCCAAATAAGTCCATCACCACACAAGCATCTTAGGACTGAGATTCTTCCTCTTCCAAAATCGCTTGGGGCACTTGTTTGCGTTGTAACCAAGTACTCATCCAGCCCAATGGCACGGCAATAAAAGCGATCAAAGTCA
>CAKZLX010000710.1 GCA_937127265.1 uncultured Pseudomonadota bacterium | reverse complement strand
TTCACAAGTGTTGTTTGAAGGGATGCACTTTCGAAGCGATATTGCGGACGAGTCCGAAGTATGATTCGTCTATTGGTGTTTGCATCTGGTCGAGGAACAAACGCTCGAAACATTTTCGCGTTGGCTAAAGAATATCCAAAGCAGATGGAAGTGGTCGGACTAGTCACTGAAAATCCAACGGCTGGTGTGTTGCAATATGCGAAATCTGAACAGATATCGACCATGGTTGTTCCCTTACCAACCGATGCTTCAGGATCATCTCGTCGTTCAGAACATGAGCGACAGATTCTCAAAGCCATCAAACACCTTCAGTTTGACTACATTTGTTTGGCTGGGTACATGCGTATTTTGACACCTCAATTTATTGAGCGTTTCCCACATCCAAACTGGTCGGTGTCCAAGATTATCAATATTCACCCCGCATTGTTGCCTTCATTTCGGGGGATGAATGCTTATCAACAGGCATTTGATGCAGGTGTGAAGGTGTCAGGGGTTTCAGTGCATTTTGTCGATGCTGGGGTGGACACGGGACCGATTATCCACCAACGAACATTTCCTCGATTGGCCACTGACACCCTTGAATCATTTACGCAACGAGGACTACAACAGGAATATAGAGCTTATCGAGAGATGTTGATGGCCTTAGCCACTGGAACCTATACCGTAGTCGATGAACCATTTTTCTTGTATATTCAGATGGTGGGTGAGCAATGACTTGTTTGCGGATTGAGGTGCAACAGGTACTGGAAACCCATGCTGGTACCAGAATTGTCAAGGATGCCAATCTGCTAGGAATTCCCTTGCGCCATGTCAAAATCACCAAGGGCTACATTTTGGAGGCAGAGCATACCCATTCTGTACTTTCCAAGGTGGTTGAGGAAGTTGTTTTTGACCTCTTTTGTGATCCATTGATTGAAACCTATACGACCGTTGCTGAACCATGGTCTCTTTGGAATCAAACCGAACCAAACTTTGTACTGGAAGTTTCTTTTCGTGCAGGCGTTACCGATAATGTTGGACGTAGTGTTGAGGAGGCACTGTCTTTTCTAGGGCATGAAGGCATCGCGGTTTCGACTTCGACTCTATACGCTTTGTTTGGTAATTTGACTGAAATGCAGGCTTTGGAGATTGGTCAACAGATACTGGGCAATACACTGATTGAAGATATTCGAGTGTGGTCGGCTGGCACTGCGGACAGACGTTTTGTCGACATCGCCCGCCCAAAGGTTCAATTAGAGAGTCAGAATGCCAATCTGCTCACGACGATTGATATGAGACAGTCCATTGAGGATTTATTACTGGAATCTCAAGTGCGATGTTGGGCGCTCAATCGAGAAGAATTGTCGCATATCCAGGACCATTTTACAGAACAGAACCCTGACAGAGCTAGACGAGTTGCCTTGGGACTGTCCACTGATCCAACCGATGTGGAAATGGAGATATTGGCGCAAACCTGGTCGGAACATTGCAAACACAAGATTTTCAATGCCCAGATTACCTACACTGAAAATTTGGCCGCGATCGAACATTCACTGGGAGATCAAACCATTAACTCTTTGTTTCGCACCTATATTCGATCGGCGACCGAAACCATTGAAACAAATCGAAACATAGGTTGGTTATGTTCGGTTTTTCATGACAATGCAGGTGTGGTTCGGTTTGATCAACAGTTGGATGTGGCCATCAAAGTCGAAACCCACAACTCTCCATCGGCATTGGACCCTTATGGTGGGGCTATCACTGGGATACTGGGTGTCAATCGCGATATTTTGGGTGTGGGACTGGGTGCCAAGCCGATTTCCAATATGGATGTGTTTTGTACGGTCGATCCTTCGTGGCCATTGGTAGGAATGGAAGAGCAAATGCCAGTGGGTTTGTTCTATCCAGGTCGACTTTTGGAAGGTATCCACAAAGGCGTAGAGGAAGGTGGCAACAAATCTGGGATTCCTACCATCAATGGTGCGATGTTTGTTGATAGAGATTACGCCGGCAAACCACTGGTATTTGTGGGTACTGTAGGGGTGATGCCACATAGACTTCCCAATGGACACAGCACGGTGGATAAAACGGTCGAGATTGGTGATCGGATTGTGATGGTTGGTGGGGCGATTGGAGCTGATGGTATTCATGGTGCCACCTTTTCTTCGTTGGAACTCAATGAGAACTCTCCGGTGACCGCAGTGCAAATCGGGGATCCGTTGACCCAGAAACGGATGTTGGATTTTATCTTGGAAGCCCGAGATTTGGGTTTGTATACTTGCATTACCGACAATGGCGCTGGTGGTTTGTCTTCTTCGGTCGGAGAAATGGCTTGTTTCAGTGGTGGTGCCAGATTGGATTTACAGAGGGCTCCGACCAAGTATGCTGGTTTGGTACCATGGGAATTGATGGTTTCCGAATCACAAGAACGCATGACCTTGGCGGTTCCACCAGACAAATTAGACAGGTTGTTGCAACTCGCCAAACAACGCGGAGTGGTGGCGACCGATTTGGGATACTTTTCTGACTCGGGGTATTTGGATGTCTATTACGGTATCGTTTGTGTGGCTTCGCTCAGTCTGAACTTTTTACATGATTCTTTGCCCCAGATGAAACTGGTGGCCTGTTGGGATGGTCCTCGAAAACGAGAAACTTGGCTAGACGAAGATTATCGACACCCCAATACCAATGTTTCATGGCTGACCAAGATTCATCGGGTGTTGTCTAGCCCCAATGTGCGTTCCAAAGAATCTTGGGTCAGACAGTATGATCACGAGGTGCAAGGAGCGACCCACATCAAGCCATTTGGTGGTAAAACCCAGACGGGTCCCAATGATGCTGGGGTGATTTGGCTGTATCCACACGGAGGTGAACGACAGAATGCAGTGGCGATAGGTTGTGGTTTGGCACCTCGCATTTCTTTATATGACCCTTATCTGATGGCACAGTATGCAGTGGATGAGGCCATTCGAAATGTGGTGGCGGTCGGTGGTGACATTGACAATCTCTGTTTGTTAGACAACTTTTGCTGGCCAGACCCGGTGCAATCTTCCAAAACACCCGATGGTGAGTACAAATTGGGACAGTTGGTGCGCTGTTGTGCTGGTTTACATGAAATTTGTCTGCAATACGGAACACCCTTGGTATCGGGTAAGGACTCGATGAAAAATGATTTTCGTGGGGTCAATGGTGGTGGTGAGCCGATGGCGATTTCCATTCTTCCGACCTTGTTGGTGACGGCAATGGCCAAGAGTTCGGTGCTGGCTACCCAAACCTCTGACTTTAAAGTGGCTGGAGATTTGATCTATTTGATAGGGAAAGATGCCTTGGGGTTATTGGGGTCAGAATATGCCGAACACTTTGTGATTGATGCGTCTCAACGTGCTGTACCCCCAGTGGACATGGAGATGAATCATCGTCTGTACAAGAAGATGTTTGAGGGGCATCAACGTCAACTGTTTGCCTCGGTTCACGATATTTCGGATGGTGGACTGGTCTGTGCTTTGATAGAGTCTTGTTTTGGTAATGGTTTGGGATGTCGAGTAGAAAGAGAACCCACCGACCAAGCGTTGTTTTCGGAAGGTACCGGTCGTTTTGTGGTCTCAATTTCTCCAAATAATCATCAAGACTTTTTACGTTTGTTCGCTGAACTTCCCCATCAGTATTTGGGGGTGGTGACAGAGGAGGTCACTCTGACCTTAGAATGGGATGAGAAGGTCTATTGTTCTGCTAGTGTGGAGTCATTCTTTGCAGTGTGGAGGGAAGATGACTGATCAGCCTCCAATCATGGTGTTGCACGGAGAGGGAATCAATTGTGATCAAGAGACCGCTTTGGCTGTACGAACAGCAGGTGGTACACCTATACCAATGCACATCAATGATCTAGTGGCAGAACCTGAACGACTGATGCGGTGTGCTGGCTTGATTATTCCCGGAGGCTTTTCTTTTGGTGATGACTTGGGGGCAGGTCGTTTGTTGGCATTGCGACTGAAATATGGTGCTTTGGGAGATATGTTGCGCTTGTTTGTACAGTCGAAAAAGCCGATTTTGGGGATTTGCAACGGTTTTCAAGTGCTGACACAACTTGGATTGTTGCCCAATGCCAATGGGGTGCGTGAGGTTGCCTTGGCTGAAAACAAACAGGGTCGCTTTCTCAATTGTTGGGTGAGACTGGAAGTGCCTGTGCAGGCAAGTTGTTTTTGGCTACAAGGGATGACTAGTTTGTATTTACCAATAAGACATAAAGAGGGTCGTGTGGTGTTTTCCGACCCCTCAGTTCATCAAAGGTTGGTTGACAACGGTCAGATTGTCTTGCGCTATCAAGAGGCTATGAATGGGTCGACCGATCGAATTGCTGGCATCTGCGATCCAACGGGGTGTATACTGGGGTTGATGCCACACCCTGAAGCTTTTATTTTTTCTGAAACAGCACCCAATGGCGATACTGTTCAGGCGGAGGGGTTGAAACTGTTTCAGAATATGGTGCAGTACTGTCAGCAATGGACTGTGGGTTAGGGAGGGAGCATGACACGAAAGATGACCTATCGCGATGCCGGCGTGGATATTGACAAGGGAAATGCACTGGTAGATAAGATTCAACAGAAAGTGCAGTCTACCTATGGTACACCTGTATTGGCAGGTGTTGGTGGGTTTGCCAGTGTTTATGCCATCGATGAGCAACGGTGCATTGTTGCCAGTACCGATGGTGTTGGAACCAAACTCTTGGTGGCACAACAAATGGGTATACACAATACGATTGGAATTGATTTGGTGGCAATGTGCATCAACGATGTCTTGTGTACCGGCGCACGTGGATTGTTCTTCATGGACTACTTGGCAACTGGAGAATTAGACCTGTCGGTGGCTGAACAAATAATTGAGGGGGTTGTGGAGGGGTGTAGACAAGCAGGTTTGGCGTTGTTGGGCGGAGAAACGGCTGAATTACCTGATATGTATACCAAAGGCCTATATGACTTGGCTGGTTTTGCAGTGGGAGAGGTCGATAGGCAAAACTTGTTGGATGGTTCCGCTATTGAAGATGGATATTATATTGTTGGTCTTGCCTCTACCGGTATCCATGCCAACGGGTTGTCATTGGCACGTCGTTTGATTGATCCCATTGAGGATGCGCAATTGTGGGCTGAACTATTGACCCCCACCAGAATCTACACACCATATGTTGCCACTATCGATCCCGTGTTAATTCATGGTCTCGCTCATATTACCGGTGGTGGCTGGCGAAACATTGCCCGTATTCATCGAGCGTTTGATTACCTGATTGAGACTCCACCAACACCAACACCGATTTTTGCCCAACTTCAACAACGCAGTGGCTTGTCGGATGCGGAGATGTATCAAACCTTCAACATGGGTGTAGGAATGGTGGTCATTACCTGTCAACCTTCAAAGGTTCAAACACAGGTTGGGTGTGATAGTTGGGTGCTTGGGCGGGTTCGAAGAGGTTCTGGCAATGTGTACTTTAAACAAACGAAGATTGAGTAGTCGGTTCGTGTTGTTACAGGAAGGCGTTCAGGATTGATTTATTCTTCATCCTTTTTACGTTGTTTGTGTTGAAATCTGGCATTGGCGTTGGAGCAGGCTCTAGAGCAGTATTTTGATTTGGCTCGAGCAGGGGCATGGACACCACCTTCCCCACGGGTACATTTGAACCAAGCACACAGTTCCACATTTTCAGTGTTGTTTTCAGGTGTACTGACGGTTGACGTTTTTGCTTTGACAGGTGTTGTGGGCTTCTTTTTCCGTACGTTGGTTGGTTGAGATGGTTTGGTTTTGGTCGCCGGTTTTGGGGTGGGTGTTGGCTTAACGGGTGTCTTGCCAATGGTGGTAAAAGATTCTCGTTTGGGACGAACCGAGTCACAGGTGGAGAATGCACATAGACCCGAACTTGCAGGCATCACGACTGAAGGTAAGTGTTTCTCGCAACACCAACTGTTTCCATCATCAATCCATCGTGTATGTCGTGACATAATTAACTCCCTAGCCTTAGTTTCTATTGGCGAATTAAAATCATTGTGCAACGATATCACAGTTGTCTATCTTCGTCAATATTGAGGGGTCGTCGCACTATCTGTTTGAATGGTGTACAAGACTATTATCGATCTATACGATCAGTACCGGTATTATTGAGCAACGATAGTTGCCGAGGCACTGTCTTGGGTTTGCAGGTTTCCATCATCTACTGTGGCGGTACAAGTTACTGTATCACCAACAGACAAGGTGGTTGCACTTAAATCTAAAGTATCAGTAGCACCAAGTACATTGGCATTGGCATCGGTCCACTCAAAAGACATCATCAAGTCTTCGGTTGCCGTTTCAGTATCGGTGGCGGTCACTGAACAGGTGAGGGTACTGCCTGCAACGGCTGGGTCGGTGATCGATACTTCAGTGATGACTGGGGCAGTGTTGGTGACCAAGGAGACAGTGTCACTCATCATCGCTTCAGAGTCATCACGACCATCAGAGGCCACAGCAGTACATTGGATACTATCGCCTTCCAGTAAAGTACTGGTATCCAATGGATTGTCTGTTGATTCAGAGGTGAGAGGATTACCTTCTTCGTCGACACCACTGGTGATGGTCCAAGAGTAGGTGTAGGAAAGTTCAGTATCATCTTCATCGGTAGCCACTGCCATACACTCCACTGCATCTCCCAAGTAAGGCATTTCAGGCATCAGTGATACTGAGTCCATTACGGGTAAGGCATTGTAGAAAGAAAAGGACAGTTCGGTAGGATCAGATTCAACCAAGCCATCGGTGGCTGTGACTGCAACAGTCCATTCTTGTCCACGATCGAAAGCAGAAAATTCTATCATGTCTTCTTCAACGCCTGCATCCTCTCCATCGACGGTCCAAGCATAGGCAAAGGTGATTTCATCAGTGGTATCAATGTCAGCGCCTTCGGCAACCACTTGTAAAGAGAGACCGTCATAGTCCGATAAGGTGGCATCCAATCCGGGGGCATCTAGTTCGACCACGTTGCCATCCCCATCAACCCATTGTAAAGAAGCACTGACGGAAGGTGGTGAGTTGCGAATGGTTACGGAGCGCGTACTGGCTGCACTTTGTAATGTTCCATCGGTTGCAATCACTTCACAAGTCCAAGTGTCACCAACTGTGGTGCGATCGCTAGGAACCAGCGCTTCAGTGAGGTCTGTTTGCAATTCGTCATTCATGTACCAATAGTATTCAATGGTGACAGGATCATCGTTAGGATCAATGGATTCGGCAACGATCAGCACTTCAAGGTCCGAGTTGGTGTAAGGGATAGCAGGTTCCAGATCAATCACTGCCGAGAATGGAGGAAGGTTCTCGTAATCACGGGTTTCAAGACGTTCGGGCAATTCTTCTTGTCCACAGGCAAACAGTAGGGTCAAAATACTCAACATGATGTCTCCAACGTTAAACGGTTAGAACGTTCTCTCTAAATAGTCTTCGGTAATCTTAAATTGTACCACAGTACTTATCAATACACTGTAACCAATTCGACAAGTGCTTTCCACACCTATTGTGAAGCGATGATCAACCCCATGCCAATGCCAAGGGCTAAACAGAGGAGACCAAGAGCAATCAAACCCAGACCGACTTTGGGTGTATCTTCTGGATGGGCGATCTTTTTGGACTCATCGTTCATGCTAAACCTCGTTTATTCAGGCAATTTATAGCCGATCTCATATATT
>CAKZLX010000709.1 GCA_937127265.1 uncultured Pseudomonadota bacterium | reverse complement strand
TATCGAAAGTAGTAAAAGGTGGTCGTCGTTTCAACTTTACAGCAATGGTTGTCACTGGTGATGCTGAAAACAACAAAGTTGGTGTTGGTTTCGGTAAGGCCAGTCAAGTACCGGAAGCGATTCGTAAGGCATCTGATAAAGCGCGCACCAGTATGATTTCAACACCTGTTGTTGAAGGTACAGTGCCCCACATCGTTACGGGTAAGTTTGGCGCAACCAAAGTGCTGCTTCGTCCAGCAAGTCCTGGTACTGGGGTTATCGCTTCATCTACTGTTCGTTCCATTTTGGATGCTGCAGGGTATACAAACGTATTGACCAAAGTAATCGGTTCAAATAATGCTCACAATGTTGTAAAAGCAACTTTGAACGCATTGGAACTGTTGGAGTCTCCAGAGGCATATGCCGTTCGTTTGGGTAAGTCTGTTGATGAAGTCATGGAGAACTACACTGTTGGTTCACATGTTTGGAATGCTCGTCGTTAAGGCGGAAGGAGAACACAATGACAAAACTGAAAGTTACATTAACGAAAAGCGTAATCGGTTCAACCGACTCTCAGCGTGCAACTGTTCGTGGCTTGGGTCTTCGTAAGATTCGTAGTACCAAAGTGTTGAACAATACTCCCGCTATTCGTGGCATGATTAAAAAAGTTATTCACTTGGTGGAAGTTGAAGAAGTTACTGAATAGTACTTTTAAACCCCCATATTTTGAGGTTGTTATGGCAAATGAATTAAGTAATTTGAAGCCCCAACCAGGTTCACGAAAAGCAGCAATGCGAGTGGGTCGTGGTGAAGGTTCTGGTAAAGGTAAAACTGCAGGTCGTGGTTCAAAAGGGCAACGTGCTCGTGGTACTGTACCCATCGGTTTCGAAGGTGGTCAAATGCCTTTGCATCGTCGACTTCCAAAGCGCGGTTTCAAAAACATTCACGCAAAGCATTATTTTGAAGTGACTGTTGAAAAATTGAACAAACGTTTTGAAGATGGTGCAACGGTCGATATTCGTGCAATCAAAGCTGTCGGGTTAATCTCTGAGAAGATTGACAAAAATGGTCGTTTGTTGCGAAACGCAAACTTGAAGATTCTTGGTAACGGTGAGATTACAAAAAAACTTCACGTTATTGCTGACAAGTTTACAAAATCAGCACAAGAAAAGATTGAAGCCGCTGGTGGTACTATCAGTACAGGTGAAGAGTCTAAGTAATAGTATTCCTATTACTCTGAAATCACAGAGGTTTGTGTGTTTGAATCATTGATCAACATTTTCAAGATGCAGGATTTGAGAAATCGAATCCTGCTTACTTTAGCGCTATTGGCTGTGTATCGATTGGGCATTTTTATTCCATCTCCAGGTGTGGATAGAATTGCCCTAGCCGACTTTTTTGAAGATTCGCAAGGTACTTTATTGAGTTTGTATAACTTGTTCAGTGGTGGTGCACTTCAACGTTTTTCTGTTTTTGTATTGGGGATTATGCCGTACATTTCTGCGAGTATTATCATGCAGATCGGTCAAATCATGTTCCCTTTCATTGAACGTTTGAAAGCACAAGGCCAGGCGGGCACTAAAAAGATCAATCAGTACACACGATACTTGACGATTCTGATTGCCATTGTTCAATCCTTTAGTATCAGTATTGGTCTTGAACAAATGACCACGATGTCCAACCAGTTGGTTGTATTAGAGCCAGGTTGGGGTTTCCGTTTGATGACGGTGATCACCATGACCGCTGGGTCTTGCTTTGTGATGTGGTTAGGGGAGCAAATCACTGAACGTGGAATTGGTCAAGGTGCTTCGTTGATCATCACCGCAGGGATTATTGCTGGAATTCCTTCAGGAGCCCGAAACTTGTGTCAGTCCATGAATCTTGGTCAGATCAATCTTCTTGAGATTACATTGCTTCTTGCCTTTATGATGGTAGTGGTTGGTTTGATTGTGTTTATTGAACGCGGTCAGTATCGTGTACCCATTCAGTATCCCAAAAAAGTAGTTGGCAACCAAGTCTATGGTGGGCAGTCAACGCACCTACCGTTGAAGGTTAATGTATCAGGTGTTTTACCACCGATCTTTGCTTCTTCGTTGATGTTTTTTCCGGCAACAATTGGCCAGTTGTTTCCAAACGATTTCTTTGCAGGAATCGCCGCTGCATTTGTACCTGGTAGTTACACCTACATGGTTACCTATGTAGTGTTGATTGTTGTATTCACCTTTTTCTACACAGCAATCTCATTCAATCCGCAGGATGTAGCTGATAATTTACGTCGTCAAGGTGGCTATATCCCTGGTATTCGTCCCGGGAAACAAACCCAAGATGAACTCGATAGGATCCTGCTACGATTGACTGCCGGTGGTGCTGTATATCTCTCTGCTGTTTGTATTTTACCCGAAGTTTTGGCCAACTTCTACAACGTACCTTTTTACTTCGGTGGAACCGGTCTGTTGATTATTGTTGGCGTTTGTATGCAGACTGTGTCTCAGATCGAAGGGTTTATGTTGACGCAACGATATGACGGTTTGTCTGGTCCCGAAAAGAAACAATCCAAAGGTCGACGTGGTACGTTTCAGCAAAAAGCCAATAAGAGTGGATCATGATCGTCATTACGTCTTTCATCGGCCAAATAAACTCTCTCTATATAGAAGCGATTGATTCAATGGTTGGGGTTTGCAAAGGCTTCACTGGATCAGTGCTCAATCATCTTTTACCTATCTTATGGTCAAGACAGTATAATGTTTAAGATCTATAAGGTATTCAACAGTCAAGTCCTAAGTGGCAAAACCATCTAGTTCACTTGACAATTCGATCAGATTTGGATACATGGCAATGCAATGTTTGTGGTCTATATCTGTTTTGATCACCAATCATCAAATAAATAACCATGAGGATTTACAATGAAAGTTCGTTCTTCAGTAAAGAAAATGTGTGAAAAATGCAAAGTTATCCGACGTAATCGCATCGTTCGTGTAATTTGCGAAAACCCAAAGCATAAACAAAGACAAGGATAAGGATTATGGCTCGTATTGAAGGGGTTGACCTCCCACGTAATAAACGATTGGACATCGCCCTAACAGCGATTTATGGAATTGGTCGCGTAAAAGCAAAAGAACTTCTGGTAGCTGCTTTTGGCGATAATGCAGAAACAATGGGCGCTACTCGTGCTTACAGTCTGACAGACTCTGATATTTCAAAGATACGCGATGTATTGCAACAATGGCGTGAAGCCCTCCCAACTTTGGATGATGGTTCACCGAATCCTGAACATCACAAGGTAGAAGGGGATCTTCGTCGTGAAGTCGCAGAAAATATCAAACGTTTGATCGATATCAAATGCTATCGTGGTTCTCGTCATCGTATGGGTCTCCCAGTACGTGGTCAGAAGACAAAAACAAACGCACGTACTCGTAAAGGTAAAAAGCGTTCAGTTGTCAAAAAGAAATAACCCATCAGTTTATAAGTATTGTCAGGAGAGTGTCTTATGGCCACTGCAAAGAAAAAAACGACTCGTAAAGTCAAAAAGCACGTCACCGAAGGAATCGTGTATATTCAATCAACATTCAATAACACCATTGTTACTGTCACTGACAAAGCCGGAAATGTTTTGTCTTGGTCAAGTTCGGGTCATTTGAAATTCAAAGGTTCTCGTAAGTCTACACCGTATGCCGCGCAAGTTGTTGCCAAAAATGCATTGGACAAGTGTAAGCCTTTTGGATTGCAATCAGTATCTGTGATGGTAAAAGGACCTGGTACAGGTCGTGAATCTGCACTGCGTGCTGTATCGGCTCAAGGACTTCGTATCACTGAGATCCGTGACGTCACCCCGATACCCCACAATGGTTGTCGCCCACCAAAGCAGCGTCGAGTCTAATTGATCAGACAACCTGTTTTATTAAACGTTGTTAATCATATTTTATCGGTCATCATCATTTTTCTGTTGGGCGTAGAGTTACTGTGACCGGAGTAACAGAAGCCCTTTGGAGTTTTCATGTCTGAAGTAATGACAAAAGAAGATTTGATCGCCACCAATTGGCGAAATCTTGTTCGTCCCCGTGCGATCGTTAAGTCACCTGTGTCCAATGGTCAGTATGGTAAATTTACCATCTCCCCATTAGAGCGTGGTTATGGTATTACGATTGGTAACTCTCTTCGTCGTGTATTGTTGTCTAGTTTGACTGGGGCTGCAATCACTTCTGTTTATATTCAAGATGTCTTGCACGAGTTCTCTTCGATTCCTCATGTGGTGGAAGATGTCACTGAGATCGTGTTGAACCTTAAAGGTGTCCGCATCAAAATGAATTCAGCAGTACCCGTACAAGCTTTCATTCGTATGGAAGGAAAGAAAGATCAGATCGTTGATGTAACGGCTGGTGATATTCAAATCTCTGGAGATGCAGTGGTTTTGAACCCTGAACATCACATTGCTTCTTTGACTGAAGGTGCTGTATTCTCTGCCGATTTAGAGATCGAGTTGGGTTCTCGCTATGTTCCAGGTACTTACAGTACATTGGAAGAAAAAGAAAAGCCACTGGGTACAATTGCTGTGGATGCATTGTTTTCGCCTGTTCAAAAAGTAAAGTACAACGTTACCAACGCTCGTGTTGGGCAAAATACAGACTTTGACAAGTTGTCATTGGAAATCTGGACGGATGGTTCAGTTGATCCTGAAGATGCTTTGGCGTTTGCTGCGAAAATTATCAAAGAACAAATGCAGGTATTTATCAATTTCCAAGAGCAAGAAGAGCCTGTTATTGAAGAGACTGTGGTTGAAGAAGAGCAGTGGAATGAGCACTTGTTCTCTCGTGTTGAAGATCTTGAACTGTCTGTTCGTTCGGCAAATTGCTTGCAAAATGCCGGTATTGAGTACATTCACCAATTGGTCCAACGTACTGAACAAGAAATGTTGAAAACCAAAAACTTCGGTCGTAAGTCATTAAACGAAATCAAAGAGATCTTGTCAGAACGTCAGTTGTCTTTGGGTATGAAATTGAACAATTTTCCAGAGCACAAAGCTCGATAAGTAATCTAAGGAGGGTGACATGCGTCATCGTAAAGTCGGTCGCAAATTCGGTAGAAATAGCGCACAGAGAAAATCATTGTTTCGTAATCAAACCACTTCATTGTTGAAGCACGGTAGCATCAAAACAACCCTAGCCAAAGCCAAAGAGTTACGTCGTTTTGCTGAGCCTGTGATTACATTGGGTAGAAAGCATGCTTGGTCTAAATATGAAGGATTGGCCAATGAACTCACTACAACATTGTCTGCATTAGAAGGTGCCTTTAGTGGTGCATCAGAAGAAGCACAAGCCGCTTTGAAAACAGTGGTTGAAAGCAATGGCAAAGTGGCTAACCGCTTCCCATCTGGATTGGGTGCTTTAATTAAAGCCTGTAAAGATGTCGCTGGTGCCGCTGAACACATGGATACACTTCACAAGGTTCGTAGTGCACAAATGGCACGTCAACAAGCAATTGGTCAAGCGTCTTCAATGATTACCGAACGTGCGATTGTTGAAAAGCTCTTCTCCGAAATCGGTGAGCAGTTTGTCAATCGCAATGGTGGGTACACTCGCGTTGTAAAAGCTGGAAACCGTGCTGGTGACAATGCGCCAATGGCGTATATTGCTTTGGTTACAGATTCCGTAAGCGATACTGCCGAATAACAAGTAAGCAATGCTTAAATGAGAAGGGGAGACGATTGTCTTCCCTTTTTTATTTGTTACTTCCCAGTGGTCGCTTTACTTGATGGGGAATCTTTTACTTTATCCATGAAATAGATTATCTTTTGGGTGTATTAGGAGAGTATCTGTGTCTTTAATTGATAAATTAGAACGTTTTTTATCCACTCGAGGTTTAAAAATGACCTCCCAACGAAAAGTGATTTTGGAGACGTTGGAGTCAATTCCATATCATGTAACTTTGGATGAACTCTTGGTCGCAGTTCAACAAAATCGATCGGGTGTAGGGCAGGCGACCATCTATCGGACTATGAAACTGTTTGTTGAGGCAGAGATTGTGGAGGAGCATCGATTCGATGATGGGATTACCCGATATGAGATTTATGAAGAGGGAGAGCACCACGATCACTTGATTTGTTTGTCCTGTGGTAAAATTATTGAGTTTGAAGATGAACTCATTGAAGAACGTCAAAATGCAATCGCCGAACAATTTGGGATACGTATCACCACCCACAAAATGGAACTGTATGGTCATTGTGTAGATATAAAGGCTTGTAGAGCGCACAAACAAAACTCATAGTAACCATTTGGGCCCTAAAATAAAAATCCCATCAACATGTTGATGGGATTCACAGTGCGAAAGGAGGGAATCGAACCCTCACAGCCTAAGCCACAAGATCCTTAGTCTTGCGCGTCTACCAGTTCCGCCACTCTCGCAGATATGCTATTAGGTAACAAGATTTTATCTTGCTGTCAAGACGGCAATGCAACTTCACAATCTGATTTATATTATTCAGTGGCATTCTCATCGTTTGTGTCTGAACCCTCTTCGACTTCTCGTTCTCCATCAGTGTTTTCGGTCCCCTCAATATTTTCGGTGGGTTCAACCGGTAGGGGAACTGGCTTCATCAGCATCGAAGGCTGAAGGGAAGGAAGTTTAGGGACGTCATATTCAATGTCGGCTTTGGCAATTTTCTTGGCAATCGCTTGGGTTCGTTCCTCAACGTTTGATCCCTCCAAAGTTTCAGGGGTAGAGAAATAAGCCAAGGTAATACTGGTGGCCATGAAGATGACGGCTACCACAGTTGTTGCGCGACCGAGTGGGTTGGCATTACTGCGGGCGGAATAGGTTGAGTTACCGGATTGCCCACCAAACACCGCACCAGAGTCTTTTCCAGGCTGAAGCAAGATGATTAGAATCAGGAAAAATGAAAGAAAGATATGCAATAACTGTACAAACAACAACATTGTTTTATCCCTGTGTTTCTGTGATAGCGTGTAAAATTCCGACGAAGGCATCGACTGTGAGACTGGCACCACCAACCAAAGCCCCATCGATATCTGGCTGGGCCAATAACTCAGCTGCATTGTGCGGTTTGACTGAACCACCATATTGGATTCTGACATCTTCTGCAACAAAAGCAGGGTACCTATCGACAAGTAGTTTACGGATGAAGGCATGGATTTGCTGTGCATCCCTAGGGGATGCGGTAATACCAGTTCCAATAGCCCAGACGGGTTCATAGGCGATGGTGACCGCAGCAACTTGATCGGCGCTTAAACCATCCAAAGCAGTTTCAATCTGTTCTTTAATAACGGATTCTGCACTGTTTTGATTTCGTTCCGCCAAGGTTTCACCAACGCAGAGGATTGGAAGTAAACCAGCTTGGAATGCGGCCTGCATTTTTTTGTTGACCTCCGCTAAGGATTCATTGAACAGGGTCCGTCTCTCTGAGTGACCAACCAGTGCATAGGCTACACCCGCCGCTCGAAGCATCGTTGGTGAAACTTGTCCTGTATAGGCCCCACTTTCCTCAAAGTAGTGATTTTGAGAAGCAACATGAATACCGGTATTTTTGACAGCATTGATGACACTTGACAAAGCAAGGTGCGTTGGTGCGATAGCAATGTCAACGTTTCTGAAAGAGGCTGTTTGTTGGGCAAGTGCGGATGCAAGGGTTGTTGCTTCCTCAATGTTGAGGTTCATTTTCCAATTGCCGGCAATAAAAGGGCGACGCATCACTTCTCCTAGGATTGTGGAACCAAGAATTGGAGTCCAGGAAGACCCTTGACAGGGTCAGTTTCGCTTTGCTCAAGGTATTTCAAAGACGCACCTCCACCGGTCGAAATGTGAGAGATGGCTTCTGCAAGTTCCATTTGTTCAACTGCGGCTGCCGAATCGCCACCGCCTACTACAGTGTAGGCTTCTTTTTGGGTGGCTTTGTTCATGGCAATGGCAATCGCACGTGTACCTTCAGCTGTTGATGACCACTCAAATACACCCATTGGACCATTCCAGAAGATGCATCCGGCATTTTCAACCAACTCACCATACATGGTCTTCGTTTTGGGACCGATATCCAAGCCCATCATATCCGCAGGAATTTCTGGACTATCGATGGTGACAAATTCGGCATCCTCTGAAAAATCAGTGGCGCAAATATGGTCGATCGGTAGGTGAAGGGTTGTATTGCGTTTTGCACAGGTTTCCAGAACTTCTCTAGCAATGGAAAGTTTGTCTTTTTCGACGCGACTTTTACCAACCGAGAGCCCTTTGGCTTTCATAAAAGTATACCCCATAGCTCCACCAATCAAGATGTTCTTACATCGTCTAGCGAAACTCTCAATCAAAATGATTTTATCGGAAACCTTCGAACCACCTAGCACAGCAAGACTGGTGGATCGTCCTTTGCGATGAAGAATTGCATCAAGGGCTTCACATTCCTTTTCGATCAAGAAACCGGCAAAGGCTTTGTTCTCTTGGGCAAAGATGCTTGCTAAGGCGTGTACCGAAGCGTGTTCGCGGTGTATCAGTCCAAAAGCATCGTTGACATAAAAATCACCGATCATCGCAAACTTTTGGGCAAATCGGTCGTCGTTGAACTTTTCTTCTGGATGAAACCGTAGATTTTCCAATAATACGATATCTCCTGGATTGAGACTGCGGGTCAAGGTTTCGGGTTCATCCATGATGTCACAAAAATAAATGGTGGTGTCCAATAACGTTTGCAATCTTTCTGCCACTGGCATCAATGACATGGCTGGATTTTTGGTGCCTTTTGGTCTTCCCAAGTGCGACAACAATACAATCTTTGCTCCACGGTCACGTAACCATTGAATAGTTGGTAGGGTTGCGGTGATACGTGTGTCATCGGTGATTTGTCGCTTGGTGTCCAAGGGGACATTGAAGTCGACCCGCAACAAAACCGTTTGGCCGCGCAACCACTGTACAGAGGTGTTTTTTTCTTCTTCACTGGGAGGGCGTCCAAAACGGGATTCAAAAGTGTGTAAGGTTAAGAGATTCATAAATCATCCAAAGCAAAGTCTGTATTTTGTGAAAAGGGCTTTATTTGGCAAGCAGTTTGGTAAGGGTCAACATACGATTGGAGAATCCCCATTCATTGTCATACCAAGTTAGGATTTTAGCAAAGTTGTCTCCTTGGACTTCGGTGAGTTCAATGTCCACAATCGAAGAATGTGGATTGCCACACAAGTCGATACTGACCAACGGTTCATCTGAAATGGCCAAGATTCCTTTGAGTTCATTTTCTGCTGCATTGATCAATGCTTGGTTAATAGCCTCTTTGGTTACTGGCTTACGGGTGTTGAATGATAGGTCGACCAAGGAAACGTTCGGGGTGGGAACACGAATGGCCATTCCATTAAGTTTTCCCTTGAGTTGTGGAAGAACCAAGGCAACAGCTTTGGCGGCACCAGTTGAGGTAGGAACCATACTGACACCAGCTGCACGACCACGACGCAAGTCTGAGTGTGGTGCATCAACCAAGCGTTGGTCACCAGTGTAGGCGTGAACGGTCGTCATCAGTCCACTTTCAATGCCAAATACTTCATCGAGTACTTTGGCGACAGGTGCTAAGCAGTTGGTGGTACAAGAAGCATTGGAAACAATAGTATCGGTTGGTTGCAACTCGTGATCGTTTACACCGACAACAATGGTGCGAACACCAGCTGACTTGGCGGGAGCAGAGATGATGACTTTCTTGGCACCAGCGTCAATATGCTTCTGTGCACTTTCTTCAGTACGAAAGAACCCTGTACACTCCAACACAACATCAATGTCTTTCTCAGCCCATGGCAACTGACTGGGATCACGTTCGGCAGTAGTGGCGATGAAGTGCTCACCAACTTGAAGACCACCTTCTACCGCGGTAGCATTGGCAAACTTTCCGTGTACGGAATCATACTTTAATAAATGAGCCAGTGTTTTATCATCGGTTAAATCATTGATATGGACAAATTCGATATCTGGATCGCCGAAACCTGCACGAAATACACATCGACCAATTCGACCAAATCCATTAATTGCTACACGTATGGGCATCTTTCACTCCTCGAAAGTTATTGTGCGTTATGCTCTATGATTGAGATAGTTGTAATCACAAACTATGTGCCCGTATATAACCCATGTACAGGAAAAAAGAAAGATGGCATTGTTGGTAACAAACGTTCGATGGCAAAAAGAAGCAGATCCTGTTGAGGCTTTATGCAAGCATTTGCAGATTTCCTCTGATAATTTACTGGGGTTTGAACTGCTCAAGCGCAGTGTAGACGCCCGACGTAGACCCCCAGTCTGGCAAGCCAACTACCGAGTAGAGTTGCAAGACGAAGCCAAGGTTTTGGCAAAAGGTTTACATGGCGTACGTGCGTACAGCAAACGAGATGCCAAGCGCTATCAACAGATTCAATTGGACCTTGATGGTGATATATTTCCATCGATTCATCGAACAATTGTGATTGGAGCAGGACCAGCTGGTATGTTTGGGGCCTTACGGTTTGCCGAAGGTGGTTCCAATGTACTGCTTCTAGAACGCGGGGGTGCAGTTGAAGACAGACATTACCATGTCCGAGACTTTTGGCGTCATCGAAAGTTCAATCCTGAAAGCAACGTGGTCTATGGTGAGGGTGGTGCAGGGGCTTTTTCGGATGGGAAAATCTACACGAGAAAACGAGACGGCGAGTTGGGTTGGGTATTTCGTCGATTGGTAGATTTTGGTGCGGACCCAGAAATCTTAGAGGAAGGTTGGGCGCATCTAGGAACCGATAAGATTCGTGAGATATTGCCCAATTTACGAAAGCAGATCGTAAAACTCGGTGGAGAAGTTCGTTTTGGAACTTGTGTGACCGATTTGTTGGTAGAGAGTGGCACCTGTGTTGGTGTCGTACTATCTGACGGAACAGAAGAAAGAGCCGATGTGATCGTGATGGCTACTGGACATTCCGCTCGTGATTCTTGGAAAATGATGATAGATGCTGGTGCAGAGGCTGAACAACGCTCCATTAGAATCGGTGCTCGGATTGAACACCCACAGAAAATGATTGATAAAGCCCGATATGGCTCTGAACGTGGAGAATTGCCCGCTGCATCGTATCGCTTGGTGTCTCGCCCTTCAAAAGAGAGTGGGAAACGAGGTGCACACACCTTTTGTATGTGTCCTGGGGGTACAGTGGTCGGGGCAACCAGTCAGGAAGGACGCGTGGTTGTCAACGGAATGAGTTATTCAGGTCGCAAAGCTTTTTGGGCCAATTCAGCGATCATCGTTGAGGTGACCAAAGAAGACTTCGGGTCAGACGATCCACTTGCTGGCGTTGAGTTTCAAGACCGCTTGGAGAAAAAAGCTTTTGAGATGGGTGGAGGAGAATTTAATGCACCAGCACAACGGGTGTCTGATTTTCTTAACGAGCAACCCTCCGTCGATTTGCCACGCACCTCTTACACCCAAGGAGTGACCCCTAGTAATCTATGGGAATTGTTTCCCAGAAATATTGCCGAAGGTCTGAAAGAAGCCATTTTGTTTTTCGATCGCAAGATTGCCGGATTTGCTGGCGACAAAGGGGTTCTCATTGCCCCCGAGACTCGTACGACGGCCCCTTTACGCTTTCTTCGTACAGAGCAGATGGAGGCTATCGGTTTACCGGGGATGATGCCGATTGGCGAAGGCGCAGGGTACGCAGGTGGGATTGCCTCTGCTGCATTGGAAGGGTTTCGGGCAGCAGAAGTGCAGATGGTCAAATACACCAAAGCCTAATCTGTTTTAACGAAAGTTTGCATTCACACCAGCATCTGTACCAGTAAGGATCAGTTCCAATCGCATTTCCATTGGTGCAACCCGAGAGGGGCAATCGGTACTGGTCATGGTCCAAGTCATGTTAGCTCTGGTATCTGAACTGGCGGCATCCATCAGCCAAGTCCCTTTTTCGACACAGTCCATTTCTTCATCCATGATGGAGACCAATCCTTCGGCATGCCAAGTATTGTCAGCGGCAAAGGTTAAGGCGGTATAGGTCAGTCCCATGGCATTTGGAGAGAATCCCTTACCAGTGGTTTCCAATAATTTAGCGGCATAGGCTTTACTGGTGGGATCATTCGGTACATTTTTAGCGGAGACTTTTTTCTTTGGTGTAGGCGTTTCAGTGCTCGCCGTTTGGGTACTTTCAGTGCTGTTATCTTTGGATTTTTTGGCTTCGGCAAACTGTAAGCCACTGAATAAGATAAGGTAGGTCATGTTTTCTCCATGATGATTGTGTTTCCGTATTCTTGTAGCCAATGAAAGATTATTTGCCCAATTTGTATCACTGTCTTTGTTTTCTTGCATTGCCATGGATGCTTTTATGGCCGGTTGCTCTGGATGACACTTTAATTGTTGGTGCACCAATTTCTGATGTTTGGAACGGTTGGTGGTCGTTGTGGCATGGTCGTGACTGGTTGTTGGGGACGGGCGACTTATGTAGGCAAGATATCAATTTTCCCACAGGTGGTTGTGTTATTCCAGCGGATTGGACAGGATTGTTTTGGATGACTCCACTGTCCCTAGTGTTCTCACCAAGTTTGACATTCAATATCACCTTGTACTTTCAGGTTGTCTGGATTGGTGTGGGGATGTATTGTTGTCATCGAATGTGGTTTGCCCAAGAGATGGAAAGCCATTCTGAAAAAAGAGCGTTTTGGGCGGGAACGGTTTTGCAAATGAGTACTGTTGTTCTGACCGGATTACACAATGGGTCAACCGAGGTGTTGTCTCTTGGTTGGGTGTTGATGGGCATCTTTGGCTGGGGACTAGTCTTACAGGGTAGTCGATGGGGTTGGCTGTTGGTAATTCCTGTGGTGGCAACGTCATGGTATGGTGTTCTGGGGTGGATATTCTTTGCGATTGCCATGTGGTGCTGTCAACGAACGGTATCTTGGCATCAAATACGATTGGGGATGCTTGGAGTAGGTGCATCATGGGGCTGTTTTGTTTGGTGGGTATTATCGCATACGACAGGGACAGGGAACATGTTGCGAATTAAAAGCCTCGCTGAAATGCAAAGTGTACGCCGAACGATAGGTGCTGCCGATCCTTTAACCTACTTGATTCCTTGGCAGTATGACTCGCCAGATTTTGCTGATATCTCTCGATTTGGAGAACAGTTTGTCCATTCCTCCTATTTGGGTTGGGTCATCTTGGGTACTGTGTTGTGGCATTGGCGAAATCATACACAACGGTGGCTGTTGGCTGTTGGACTTGGAGGGTTCTTGTTATCCTTGGGGCCAGTCTTGGTGCTACAAAGTGAACCTGTCGTGCTTTTAGAGGCTTATGGAATCCCATTACCGTACCTTCTTTTGGAAAGGCTTCCCCTTTTCGATCACTTGACGTTATTGTATCGTTTGTCTTGGGTTCCGATGGTGGTGATTATTTCTTTGGCGACCCAGAAATGGTCATTGAAAAGAGGATGGTTGTTGTGGGTGGGTGCACTGGTGGAGATGTTGTTTCTATCTCCAGTTCGAGAGTTACCGAGATTTTCTTCATTCGAGACCATAAAGCCTATTGAGGTTTTAGAACAATATCCCCAAGGTGCAGTCGGTTTATATCCACTGGCAGGAGGGCGCCCCTACATGTTGATGTCTCAAATCCAACCCCATCCATTAACGATGACCTTGAACTATCCAGCAAATTCAGCATCGCTCTCTGTCTTACAGACGATGCGCCGATTAGAAAAGGCAGCAGATAGTGAGTTTCGGACTGTGGTTGCGGAGATCGCCAAACAACGTGGGATACGTTATTGGATTATCGGTCGAGATGCCTCTTTGATGCCCGATGAGTATGTCAACGGAATTGAGAAGGCGCAACTCGTGTTTCCCCATGTATTACCCTGTGAAACATCAGACACTATCATTCAAAATGGTGGTTGGACAGGGGTTTGTATCATTCAATTGTGGTAGTCATCACGAGGTCAGATATGTTTTCCGCCCATCGATTTACAAGTGAATTGCCCACGGAGAGGTTGTGTGACACCGCGGGAGAGCTGCCGATATTGGGTAAAACGCTCACCGAAATGCAGGATTGGGCTGTTAAACTCAACGGAGGTTCTTGGGCTACGGATGGACAAGCACAATTGTGGATTCGAGAGGATGTCTACGTCAGCCATCAAGCCATTGCTGTATTTGTGGCCGCAGTTCATGGTAAAGAAGGGGACTATCAATGGAGAGCCGAAGGAGCAGCCGGTAATTTTGCTGAAGAGATTGCCTTTTGTGATCAGGCACCGATGTTGGTGTGGTTGTCTACGGCTGGAGAATATGATTCAGAACGCTTGTCCAAGGCCGAAGTACTAGAGGTGGATGTCAAAACCTATCCCATCGCCATGCCAGCGCCTCAGTCGGATAGTGGGGTGCAATTGGTATCTCTTCCCTTAACTGACGCAGTGGTAATACCGATGGCACACTGGTCTCAGACCCTTTGGGCCAATCTTTTGGGCTTGGTTCCATATTTGTGGCGAGAATTGGTCGGTTCCAATGTGGTGACCATGATTTGGCGATTGGGACTGGCGATGGTGATGACACTCAGTAAAGATCCCGCCAAGTTGATTCGTCAGTTTGTGAGACGTGGAAAAGGCTGTAAGATCCATCCTACGGCAGTGGTAGAAGGCTGTATCTTGGGTGATGGTGTAAAGATTGGGGCCAATGCTGTCGTGCGTGGGTCTGTTTTACGAGACGGTGTGCGCGTTGAAGAGTTGGCTATCGTCGAAGGCTCTGTGTTGTCAGCCGGTGCTGTGGTGCAACGACAGGCCATGGTGAAATATGCAGTGCTAGATGAGAGTGCTTCGGTGGCCGGGGTTGTTCAATTGGGTGTCTTAGGGGTTCAGTCCAGTGTTAAGCGGGGTGGTTATTTGATGGATATGAACTTTGCGGGTCCCGTCCAAGTTCTTAAAAATGGAGACCCACTCAATGCCCCTTTGGGGTTGATTGGCTGTGGTGTCGGAGAAGGTACGACCATTGGCTTAGGGGTTGCCGTTGCCGCCGGTCGCTGGGTGCCCCCCAATGTAAAAGTCATCATGAACCCCGATCAAATGTTGCGGAGTACCAAGTTGGATGGCAAGTGTATACAAGACGATGATAGCAAACAGGTCGTCGCGGTTAAACAAGGTAAATTGAGAGGTTTGGATGTTCGGTGAGCCGTGGTTTGGACAGATGTTATCGACCTCTTATTTGGTTTTTCTCTCGTTTATTTGGTCGTTGATGGTCATTGCCGTCTCCAAATGGGGGCAACGTTGGAAAATTGAGCGTCCAACTTCTACGCCACAACAGGTAACATCAGTCAGTATTTGTATTCCTGCCAGAAATGAGGCACTCAACATTGGGGACTGTGTTCAAGCAGCCTTAAATAGTGATTGGCCGGAGTTGGAAGTGATAGTCGTCGACGACCGTTCAGATGATCGTACAGGTGAAATCGCTCTACAAGCAGCCAATGGTGATGATCGCTTACGGGTGATTGAAGGTGTTGATAGACCGGCAGGCTGGGCGGGAAAACCATGGGCTTGTTTACGGGCGGCCAAGGAAAGTCGGGGTGCTTGGTTGATTTTTGTGGATGCCGATGTTCGCCTAGATCCAAAAGCAGTACAGGGAATTGTGGAAACGGCTACAGCCAATAACCTCTCAATGCTCAGTTTATTTGGAACTTGGATCGTGGAAGGTTTTTGGGAGCGAGTCTTGATTCCGGCGGTTGGCTGGTTGATTAGAGGGGCGGTGGATTTAGACAAGGTGAATGATATCTCCAAGCCCGATGCTTTTGCCAATGGTCAGTGTATCGCTATGAAGCGGTCAGCCTATTTTTCTATAGAAGGGCATACCGCCGTACGTGCAGAAGTCCTCGAGGATGTTCGCTTTGCTGAAGTCGTAAAACGTAACGGTATGGCGGTACAGGTAAGACCGGCGGCTTGGGCTTTTCGTGTTAGGCTCTATCGATCCCTGGGTGAGATTATCAACGGCTATACCAAGAATCTGTATGAGGGGTTAGGGCGAAGTCCGGTAGCGGGTTTTGGTGCTGCATTGTTTTTGTTTATTTGTGCGCTGTTGCCATTTGTACTGGCGGTACTGTTGCTCTTTGGACAAACCTTGCTGAATTGGCAAGTGTTGTCGGTGTGGGAGTTGAGTTGGTTGTGGTCGATTGTCTTTTTACAGTTTGTCTTTCGCTTTCGTCAGGAGAAACGAGACGGTCATAGTGGTCACTTCGCTCTGTCGCAACCTTTGGCTAACGCCTTGGTCATTTGGATTTTGCTGCGTTCGACTATGAAAGTGACAGTAGATTGGAAGGGGCGTAAATTTGTTGATGGAAAGGCTTCCGAATGAATATTTTTTGAATCAATCAGGTCCGAATACGACTGGATAAATCGTATAGAGGATGTGGTCAAAGATTGACCGTGTAGGATTGATTAATTTATCGTCTTATGCAATATTACTGCACCACTACTGATGAGGGCTCTTCTGATTGGCAGAAACTTTCGCAATTTTGTTCTCAATCGTTTTCTTTTTTTGTTCATTGAATTTTTATTGATCTTTGGGAGTATTCATGTCTCGTCCTCTAAAAATCTTACACACTGGTGATCTACATCTTGGTTTAACCCTACGTCGCGTATCTCGTGAAGATGAACAACAAAAAATGTTGGATTGGATCGTCTCTGTCACCCGACAAGAAAAAATCGACGTTCTGTTGATCGCAGGAGATGTGTTCGATGTGGCGAACCCTCCAACCTCTGCGCGAACCATGTTCTTTAATTTTTTGGAACAGTTGGTTGATACGCTAACCTTATCACATGTGGTGATCACTGCGGGTAATCATGATTCGGCTGGTCAATTGAATGCACTGTGTCCCGTCACTCGGCGACTGGGTATCCATATCATCGGTGGTGTTGAGAATCGCTCCGAAGCTTGGAATGATTGGATTATCCCCATTCACATCGATGGTGAAGTTTGTGCCGTTGTCAACGCCATTCCGTACATTAGTGAGTTTCGTTTGGGAATCCGCTGGACTTCTGATCAGGTCGGGAAATCCCATGCGGTGATCCGACGTGCTTTGACATCGGTGTACAGTGAAATGGCAGATGTTGCCAAGGAGCGATACGGTGATGTGCCTTTGATTGCCATGGGACATCTCACGGCAATGGATGAGCAATACAATTTGGGAGAAATGCCTCGATCGATTCACCGTATCATTGACAAAGGGTTGGACGGTGAAATCTTTGGCGAAGATTATGCCTACATTGCGCTTGGGCACATTCATCGCAAATATAAAGTGCGTGGTGCGGCAAACGCTTGGTATTGTGGATCTCCAATGCCTTGCAGTATTGCTGAGGCGGAAGACGGTTCGGAGCGAGGTGTTTGGATTGTTCCTTTGAGTGGTGCTGCTGATGAGCGTCCAAAACCCTATGCTGCTTTGGCTCCTCATTGGCGACAAATGATTCGTTGGCAGGGACCGGAGTCAGAGATGGAAGAATACATTCGCAATCTGACCTGGGAAACAAACCAATTGCCTCCATTTTTGTACATGGAAGTGGAAACAACCAGTTCAGCCCGCGTCACCCAACGTTTTAATGACATTGTAAAGATGATGGCTGACGGTGGATTGAAAACACCCCTCAAAGGTAAAATTGAAGGTCGATTAACCGAAAACGCCATTAAGGAAGACAAAGAATACGATATGGGTAACCCCGCCGCCTTGCTGCAACCAATCGAATTGTTTAAGGATTTTGTTCGATTCAAGGAAGGTATTGATGCCACACCCGAACAAGTCAAATTGTTTTCCGAATTGGTACGAAAACGAAATGAGGTGTGAGAGTACACTTTTATTCGATTTGTATCCTTTGATTTTTATATCCCTCGACTTTCCTAAATAGTCCTATCATTTGAGAGTTATCTGATGAAATTACACACTATTCGCATGCACAATATCAAATCCTTAATTGGAACCCATGTTTTAAACTTGGATGAACGATTTGGTGCATCTGAACTTTTCTTGATTCATGGTCCAACCGGTATTGGCAAAACAGCAATATTCGATGCGGTAGCCCTGTCTTTGTTTGGTCAAACACCCCAATTGCAGAGTGGAGCGCAAGGAGACAAAGCGGACTCTGTTGGATGGATCATGAATGAACTATCTGGGTTTTGTTGGACGGAATTGATCTTTTCAGTTCTAGAGCCTAACGGACATCGTGAGTATTATCATGCTCGTTGGGAGATGCATCGAGCCAATAAAAAACCATCGGGTGCGATCCAGCCGGTTCGACGGAAATTGAATCGGATCGACAAGAACGGCAACATTTTGGAAATTATGGTTGATGCAACCAATGCAGGACAATGCAATGCGGCCTTTGCAATCGCTCTAAAAGGCATGTCTTATACCGACTTCCAACAAACGGTGCTGTTACCACAAAACGGTTTTACGCAATTTATCAAAGCCGATAACAATTCACGTGTGCAACTGCTAGAACGAATAACCGGCACGGGACATTTGGCTGAACTCTGTTTGCAAGCCAATGAAAAACGTCGTACTCTGCTGCAACAGGTTCGCATTGAAAAGGAGCAATTGATTGGTGTCTTGAGTAAAACGGAAGTGGACACTGTCAGGAAGTCCCTTGCCAAATGTGAACGTGAATTAACTGCTCTCGAAGTGGCCAAAGATGTAATTCGATTGGGTGGGGAATGGGAACACCATTATGGTTTGTTGCAACAGCGCCAGGAGGTATATCAAGCCCACATCACTTCAATGCAAACCTTAGATGGTAAATTAGCCGAGCAACAGGTTCAAGTGGCCAAATTACAGAACGAGAAGTTGAGTATTGAAGAGGATATATCTCGGCTCGAAGCCAACAAGTCTTATTTTGATGAGACACTACAGGCGTTACTCACTGAATTGCAGCAACTCAACGTATCGAGTCAAGAACTGCAACAGTACCAGAAAGAAATGACTAAACGTGCCGGTGAGATTGCGAAATTGGAGCGTAAATTGAAGAAGGTCATGGGGGTTTCTAGCGATGAACTTGAAGCTCTTCAGGTCGAACAGCAAGCCGCTTTGCAAGAAGTCAGTGCCCGTGTAGGGGGGGCTACGTTGTCTGACTTTAGTGGTCGAGTAGCGAGTCGGGTTCGAACCCTTCGGAGACAAGCAGATATTTGTCGTTCTTTGATTGCTGATTACCAGGCACAGGCCACCTTAACCACCAGCATTCATGACGCAGAACGCGAATTGGCTGATTCTCAACAAAAAATCAAAGACAACGAAAAGACCATCGCAGAGCATCAACAGCAAACAATCGACTTACAGAACCAATTGAATGGTCTTGAGGCGCGTTTACAAAAGGCAGAGTCCTTCTTTTATTGGCATGAAAAACGGATTGAATTGCAAGATGGTGATGCTTGTGGCTTGTGTGGTAGCACCCATCACCCCTTAAAATCAGAAGCGGACCCTGAAAAGCACCAGCGCAATGTCTTGGCTAAAGAAAAATTACTCAAGCAACGTCGTCAGTTGCAAAAGCAAGTGCAAGATGTGCAAAGAAAGGTCACCCAAGCCCAAACCAGTAATCAAATTGCCACTACGCAACTGGCCCGCCTTGATGGCAATTTGAAAAAAATGCGAGAGAACTTGCAAAAGAAACAAGAAAAAATGCAACAATCCGTGATTGACTTGGGGAGAAAAAACAGCGATGGATTGACCTTTTCAAAAAAAGAGGCACAAGAACTCCGTGTGGAATTAGAAGGACGATGCAATGAACTTGATGCGTTGAGCGCCCGTTTGAACAAAGCCGTTGCGTCTCTCAATGATACACTGCAAAGTCAAAACCAACATCAGGAATTGGTCACGCAAAAACAAACCTTGATGATGAAGCAAACTGAGATGAAGAATCGTTGTGATGATATCAATCAAACCTTGTCCAGTCGCGCCAGTGAAATCAAAAAGCAGATTGTACAGATTAAAGACCAAATCAACGAAACCACCAACAGTCAATGCGTTGAAAAAGACAAACTCACATCTTCAGTGCAGTTTTTACAAAATCATGTTCGAGATACCTGGATGCGCTGGAACAATCTGCTGAATGATTGGAAACAACGAGAAGGGCAGTTACAACAGTCCATTCAACACAATCTAGCTTTAAAAAAACAATTGGCAGAAGAACTTTCCACTTATCAGCAAAATGAACAAGCCTTGCAATCCGCAGTATCAAAGGCGAAAGACACACTCCAACAAGGTCTTGCCTCAATGGAAAATCTTTCTGTGCAATGGTTTGCGGTGGATGCGGAGTGGTCTGAACAATGGATGATGCTTAAAGAAGCACGTTCTAGTATCATGGATGAAGAGATTAAATTCCAGCAAAGTATCCGAACTTTTCGAGCTCGTCTCCAACAGTATGAAGATAACCAAGAACGGATGGTGAAAATCCAACAGTTGGAGTCTTTGGCGGCGCAGTGGGCAGATATGCATGTCTTGTTGAACACCAATCGCCATGTGGTTGCCGACCCCAATGTAGGACGGGGAATGAGTTTTCGAACCTATGCCCAAATTCGTCAGTTACAAGTACTGGTTCATTCCGCCAACGAGCATTTGAGTGCGATGCAAACGGATTATATGTTAGAGGTGCGTCGCGACGCTGACAATCGACCGTTATTGGATTTTGAAGTCAAGATGGAGTCCAATTGCCAACGCCCCTTGACGACCTTGTCGGGTGGTCAAACATTCTTGGTGTCCTTGGCCTTTGCGCTGGCTTTGTCTGACTTACGAAAAGTGAACATTAGTATTGAAACCTTACTCATCGACGAAGGGTTTGGTTCACTCGATCGAAACTATGTGGAAATGGCAGTAGACACCTTAGAATTGCTTAAGCATCGGGGTGTGCAAGTGGGTCTCATCAGTCACGTGGTGGCATTACAAGAGAAGATTCCCACCTCGGTCACGATTGAGGATTTGCGAATGGATAGTTTGGTACCGAATACTGCTGACCAGCAGACGGATGATGAAGATATTACGATGATGGATCCAGAAGACTCCCTAGAAAGTCAGGGATAACTCGGTGCCATGAAATAGCCTCATGCAACACCCAATGTTGGTTAGTGGAGATGGTCGTTCAGGTAAAAACAATAGTGTCTAGGGCGCCAACTGTCATCAAGTCCTCTGTTCATGAGAAGGTGTTTCATCGATGACTGGGTGTGTGGGGCGATGCAAGTCCAGTTCAAGGAATCGACATTTCAAAGGGCCATTGTATAGAGTGATTCGTTCTTCCGTTCGATGAAAACCCGTTTGTTGGTAGAGTTCATTGGGTGGACACAATAAAAAACAACGCCAAGATTCGATGGGGAAATGCGAGAGTTGGTTACCAAGTGTTTCGTATACGCCTGAGACATGGGCATGTGAGCCAATTCGTTCTCCATAGGGTGGATTGGTGACTAAAAATCCCTGTTGTTCTGCGAGCGGAGTCTTCAAACTTTCGAGGGGTTGTACTCGTAAATTGGGTACGGGAACCCCTTGTGCTTTGGCGTTATGACGGACACAGTCGATGGCACTGGCATCGATGTCAAAGCCAAAGATAGGGGCTTTAGGGGCTTCTAGTTGTGACTCTTTGGTTTCTTGAACCACTTGGTTCCAGACTTTTTGGTCAAACTGCAACCAACGAAAGACATTCCATTCTTGGCGAATCAGTCCCGGAGCACGTCGACAGGCGATACCCATTGCTTCTAGTACAATAGTTCCAGAACCACACATGGGATCAACAAGAGCGACACCCTTTTTATGGGCCTTATCCCAACCACTAGCATAGAGCATCGCCGCAGCCAGTGTTTCTTTTAAGGGTGCATCGGTAATATGTTTGTCAGGTGTTCGCACGTGTAAGGGCGTACCACACAGATCAATCGATACGGTAAACAAACCATGGTGAAGGTGGATATGAATTCGTAAATCGGCATCTTTGTCCACAGACGGGCGCTTGTTATACTGTTCTCGGAAGCGATCGACAATCGCATCTTTGGCTTTGCGGGCGGCAAATTGGGTATGACGGATTTCTTTGGATTGTCCAGTAAAGTCGATCCACAACCGGCCATCGACATCCATGTGTTCTTCCCAAGGAATGTCGAGTACCCCTTCATACAATTCTTCTTGGGTGGTGCCTTCGAAACGTCCGATTTCCATCAGAACTCGACTACCCAAACGGCTCCACAACATGGTGCGGTAGGCATCGATAAGTGTTCCCGTAAACTCGACAGAACCATGTCCTGCTTTTAATTTTTGAATGTTGAGTCGGGCCAATTCTTTTTGTAAAAAAGGTTCAAAGCCATGACTGCAGGTGACAACGTATTTTGATTTGGAAAGGGACATGGAATTCTCATGGGATAGGTCGCACATGGGGGTAAAATCGATTACACAAGTGTACGAGAAATGCTTTTTGATGAAAGTGGATGAAACTATGAATAACCTATTCTTATTGTGGAAGCAGATTTTAAAGAACCCACGTGAGTTGGGAACCGTAGCGCCATCCAGTCCCTATTTGGCCAAGTGCGTTGTGGCGGCCGCCAATATTAACAAGCAACAACATGTCGTCGAGGTTGGTGCAGGAACCGGTCCAATTACCAGACATATCATCAAAGAGGTCACCCCCGAACAGTTTTGTATGGTGGAGCCCAATCCTGAAATGCTGGACACCTTGAAAGAAGAATACCCCAGTGCCCATCACAGTGCAGAATATGTTCAAGAATTGGAAACGGTGGTGCAAGGTTTAGGTTGGAAGAAAGTGGATGTTGTGGTGTCGTCACTGCCATGGTCTATTTTTCCTAAACCAGCGGTGGTGTCTGGGTTGGAAGCGATCCATAGTGTGCTCACACCAAATGGCAAAGTATTGACCTTGGTGTACAGTCACGCCCAGTATTTTCCCTCGTCTTTGTATTTGGAACACCAGTTTAATCGTTATTTTGAGCACGTGTATCGAACCCGAACCACTTGGCGAAATGTACCACCGGGCTATTTTCTGGTGGGGGAACGACCTCGTACTTTACAACTGACAGAACAGTAACACCGTGGAGAAAAGATGATTGTTGGATTAAACCATATTGCCATTGCCGTACCTGACTTTGAAGAGGCGATAGAACGTTTTTTGTTGGATTTTGGTTTGAATTTCAAAGGCACTGAAGATGTTGTGTCTGCCAAAACCAAAACGGCTTTCTTTCCGATTGAAGGTACCCAAATTGAGTTAATTCACCCTTTGTCTGAGGGTAGTCCTGTACAAAAGTTTTTGGATAAACGGGGTGGTGGTTTGCATCATATCTGCTTTGAGACCGATGCTTTGGATGAAGATGTC
>CAKZLX010000708.1 GCA_937127265.1 uncultured Pseudomonadota bacterium | reverse complement strand
TGCCATGGCCGCGGCTTCTTTGAGTCGACTCAACATTGGATCGCCCAACAAGAGGTACCCCGTAGAATAAAAGACGTCGCTATTTTTGATCGTGTATACAAAATCACCCAAACCTGGTAGTTGCACAGACGTTCCCAAATCCGTCAACATGGTGCGTTCCGCATCTTGACTGACCAAAGATAAACATTTTCCGGTGTGTCCCTCGCCAAACACTACATTGTGCTGACCACACGCTTCCAAAAACTGAGTGGTATAGGTTTGACCAAACTCATCATTGCCCACATGACCACAATAGGACACGTTGGCTCCCAACAATCCGAGTGCCGCAATCGTATTGGCACAAGAGCCCCCGGTTTGCAATTCTACGTTGCTGGTGTCCAACTTGTTGTATACGGACATCCACTGTTCGTGATCGACAGGGTGCATAATGCCCTTATTTAAGCCTTCTTGGCCCAAGATATCGTCTGATGGTAAAACAATCAGCGCGTCCATCAAGGCATTGCCCAGACCCGCTACAGAATATTTGCTTGACATAATTGCATCCTTTGAGATTGGTTTGGCCAAAATCTAGCCCATTTCTCTCTGGATTTCAATCTCGTCACCCGATTGAACAAATTTTCCTCCATGCATAGAACAACCAACAGAGAATCCCACAGAATTTTCCTGTCCCAGTCCTGAAATGTGCTAAAAATAGCAAATGGAGGACATTCCGAATGAAACGAATGCTATTGGGATTGCTACTGGGTGTTGGATGTCTGTACTTTTTTATTCAAGAGATGAATTGGACAGAAACACAATCGATCTTAAGCAACTTAAGTCTTCCTTGGGTTTGTGCGGCTGTATTCCTATTGGTCTTTGAATTTGTAGTGCGGGGGATTCGTTGGAAGATCATTCTGCGACCACTGACTGAAGAACTGCCTTTATCAACACTCATTCAGGCGCAAATGATTGGTGGAACGGCCAATACCCTCTTGCCGTTGAGACTTGGTGAAGTCATCAAACCGACTCTGGTTGCCTCCAAGTCCAAACTCACCTTTATCTCTGTCGCCGCCACTGCAGTCATGGAACGGGTCTATGACCTTTTGGGGATGGTGTCAGTATTGGTGTTCATGGTGCTCTTTTTACAGCCCGACATCAATCCGGCACCAGACCAACAAATCTTGGTGGATAAGTTACAACTGTATGGTGGTATCATCGGTCTCATCGCAACAATCTCGATGGCTATTTTTTTCACGTTGGTCACCAAACGAAATGAGGCTCGTCCCATTTTTGTTTGGATTACCAGCATTGCCCCCAAACCCATCCAAGATTTTTTCTTACGCTTATTTGATGGATTTGTCCAAGGTTTGGGCAACAGTACAGATACCAAAGGACTCTGGCAAGCTGGTTCTTGGAGTGTCTTGATGTGGCTCAATGGCGCGTTGGCCATCTTTTGTCTATTCCAGGCCTTTGGTCTAACCTTGCCATTTGGGGCCGCTTGTTTCATGGGCGTGGCCATTGCTCTCGGTGTAGCGTTACCACAGGCACCAGGATTTGTCGGCGTATTTCACGTCGCAATTGAAAATACGTTACTTTTGTGGGATCAAGATCCACAAGTCGCAAAAAGTTTTGCTTTGATCTTTTGGATGGTCTCTTTTGTACCGGTCACACTATTGGGACTCACGATGGCCACCAGATGGGACATCGATTGGCAATCGATCATCGTCCGCCGTTCTGACGTCGAATCCATACCACAAGTGCCAACAACGGAGCCAGTAGAATAAACCAAATTGGCGCCGTCGCGATGGGGTGACTGGTTCGTTTGGGCACAGTCTTGACCACTCCTGTATTCAACACCCATGGTTTTAGATCACTGCTCAACATCCACTGCGCGGTAGAACCCGAGGATACCATCGTATCGACCAGACTGCTCATCAAACTGGGATTGGGCGTGACTTGCTCCATCTCCTTCATTCTTGAAGAGGCAGCAAAAACGGTTTCCACATCCACAGTACCGTTCGAATCCGTCACACGAACTTGATACACTCCCTGCTGTTCTGGCGTAAATGGAAAGAGCAATTCACCATTGTCATTCGTTCGAACATCCTGTTGGACTTTGTTGCCACTGGGTTGTTGAATCGTCAATTGCAAGGCTTGTCCACCCAACGGTTGATACTGAGTATCCCGTGAACGCACCGTAATGAGCATTTCTTCTCCCACTAGATTGTTCTCTTTGGATGGTAAAATGACCACTTTGGCGTCTTCCGGATCGGCGATCAACCAGCGAATCGAATTTTTCCAAAATCGTAAGTAAGCTTGATTCCCACCACCTTCTAGTGCCTCCGAATAGGACCATCTCCAAGACGAATCCAAATTCAACGCCATGACGCGACCCTTTTCCACTTCACGAACCGACAAGACTGAATGTGGTTGACCACGGTCGTCTTTGGCTGTCGGATGTTGTAAGAGACTGGCCGCACCATCCACCAAACCCGATATACGATTGAAACCGTCCATCTCGGGTAATTCTTCCCACAACCGTCGATTCTCATCGTTACTGCTGGCCAATCGAATCAAAGGATGTCCAGCACCTTGAAGGGTCAATTGTGGTTGAAATTTGAGTTCTGACGCACTGTCCGTTGCACCCAACATAACCGGTAAAATTTGCTCAATAGGCGTGTTGGCATACTCGCCCAAATCAAAAGATCGATCGCCACCGATCATGGCAAATGCCCCGCCCCGTTTGACATACTCAGCAATGTTGTCCAACAACTCATCTGATTGATAGCCAAAATAGGGTTTATGATTGAAATTTTGAAAGACGACCAAATCAAAAGTTTCCAATTCCTCAGTAAACAATCTTTCATATGGGAACGCAATCAAAGACAATTCACTTTGAGACCAATTGTTC
>CAKZLX010000707.1 GCA_937127265.1 uncultured Pseudomonadota bacterium | reverse complement strand
AAATAGTGTGTCTCAAATATCTGATGGAGCTTTTTCTGAACCTGTTGACTGCCAGTGCTATCAAACGGGTGCCGAATGGAATTGGGTTTGGACCCGAGACATTGGTTATGCTGTCGATTTGGGACTCAAACATTTGAACACTGAACGTAGTTGGAATTCTCTTTGGTTTAAAACCTCAGAACGCAAAGTTGGTGGTGGACGAGAAATTATTCAGGACACCGGTACCGCAGGCAGTTGGCCAGTCTCCACCGATCGGGTCGTTTGGACTCGGGGAGCTATGAGCATTTGGCGACAAACCGAAGACCCCACCATCAAGACACAGATCATTGAGGTCTTAACCAATACCGTTCAAACCGATCAGGCTTATGTACTTGATCCACGAGATGGGCTCTATCGTGGCGAGACCAGTTTCTTGGATTGGCGAGAACAAACTTATCCCCAATGGATGATAGATACCCCTTCCCACATCGCGATGAGCAAATCCCTTTCCACCAATCTGAATCACCTCGACACCCTTCGCGCACTTGAAGAACTGACTGATGAAGATTGGGGTGCAGAAAATCTAGCCACCGCCATCGATCAACACTTTTGGACCGGTACTCACTACGCCAGTTTCATCGCTACGGACTTATTTAGCCAACCCGTTTACCAACAGGATTTATTAGCCACCAGTCTCGCTGTTCTTGAACTGGGAACCCACCCCGAAGCACTCAGCACCTACCCCCATACAGCGTTTGGTGCACCAGTAATTCATCCACAACAACAACAAACCCCGATTTACCACAACCGCGCCAACTGGCCATTTGTATCGGCTTATGCTCTACTTGCCGCTCGCCACAGCAACCAGGGGCAAATATTCAACACCCATTTGAATGCCCTTATCGCAGGTGCTGCCCTCAATCTATCCAACATGGAAAACTGGGAAATGCAAACTGGACAACCTTGGTTTGAGGATGGAGAATTCTCAGGACCGGTGATCAATTCCAAACGACAATTGTGGTCGGTCGCTGGCTTTATTGGGGCGATTGTCGATGGTGTCTTTGGTTTGCATCTGGACAACGGGACTTGGATTGCCGATCCAATTTTGCCCAATGATTGGTTTACATCAGAAGCCACCTTGTTTATTCATGGTCAAAGCTTTACCCTCTCCGATCGTCAATTGGATGCTGGTGAGATTACTTGGCTAGATGAAAGCGACTGGCGAAATATCTACGCTCCACAACCACCAACACTGAATCTCATCCCGTCAGAGAATGGTGTTCAATTGGATCCCACTCCTCTTGAAGAAGGTACCAACTTTCAACTCTATCGCAATGGACAGACATTCAACCCCAGCACCAATGTTCCTTTGGATACACCAACCACCACTACCTGCTACGGTCTGACCACCCAGTTTGAAGGATTCTCTCACCATTCCCACCCTGCCAATCCAGTTTGCTGGTGGGGAGAAGAATACAACAACATTCTCTCGATCCCCTTTTCTAACCTTTCGGTGGTCGGTGGGCATTATGCAGATACTCACGGACGCCCTCATCAAGACAATTGGGGACTTCCCGACCACAGTATTACCGGTACTTTTGTCACCACCCAGTCTGGAACCCACCTGTTTCAAGTTGTTTATGGCAACGGACTAGGCGGACTGGATTCTGGGATTACCAGTGCCGTCAAATGGGTACGTATTCGCAACGCTACAAATGACATCATCGCCGAACAAGCCCTCGTGATGCCACAACTTGGTGATTGGGATCGCTGGGCAGACAGTAATTTCATTGGGTTTGAAGCCGAAGCCCATCAAACACTGTCCTTTGAAATTACCGATGGCTTAAACATGAGTTATTTCGACCACTATCAAACCTATACAGGTTCTGGTGGCGGTACTGAACATGCCAACTTCGTTAATATCGCCGAAGCCAAAATCCTCTTTCGAGGTACTCCCTAATCCATCCATATTGAACAAGTAAAGTGGTAAAATCAGTTGCACAACACCACTGCTTTGGGTTATACAAAAAGGGATTGAGTTTTTTCTCGTCAGGTGACGTGACCGAGCGGCTTAAGGAGCCCGCCTGGAACGCGGGTGCAGGGAAACCTGTCGAGGGTTCGAATCCCTCCGTCACCGCCATTTTCGAATGGTGACATCGTTGGTAAAAGTGTGAGATAATGATGGTCGGCTCCAATGACTGTGGAGTGGTGAACCCCGCCAGGACCGAGAGGTAGCAACGGTAGCTGTCTTCATGGGGTGTTGGGTTAGTCGGCCATCTTTATATCACACTTTTCTTTGTTGGTGGATTTGGGGATATACTTCGAGAGTTCTCACTTTTTGTTGGCTGGATTTGGGGATATACTTCGAGAGTTCTCACTTGTGTACCCAAGTACACGTCGTTCGAACGCTCTTTGTCTATCCCCAAATCCAACCAACAAAGATGTGGTACTGCGGACATTTCGACATTATCGACAGTATACACAAACACACGTCGTTCGAACGCTCTCTATCCTCAGATACAGCCAACCAAGATAATACCTGCGGTAAGAATCCACAAAGTCCAAACGACAAACATCACAACCATTGATTGAGAAATTCGAGGGATGGGCGAAGGGTATGTGAATGACGTGTACTTCGGTACACGAATGAGCATCCACAAAGTCCAGTCCCGAATTTCCCAATCAATCTCGGCGGCGCAAGCCGAGTGCCACCAATCCCACCAAAATCGAGGCTGCGGCATCGGGGGACACAGTCGCACACCCAAAGCCACCGTTTTCGCCAGCCAATTCCATAGCCGATTTGAGGGCAGTGTCGGTAGTAAGAGCAGTGTCAGCCGTATCACCAGAGTCACCCGTTTCAGTTTCACCAGTTTCACCAGTTTCTTCAGCGGTATCCAATGGCTCACCTGTGTCACCTGTATCTGTGGCACTATCGGTGGTCAAATACGAAGGCGTAATCTCAGGACGTTCAGAATCTGATGGTTCACCCCATCCAAATACCCAAGCAAAAAACATGGAGAACAAACGCATGACAAACTCCTAAATCATTCACAAAACAGTGTGAGAGTGTTATTGTTGACAGTGTATCGATTTCCAGAGATCGGATCAAGTATCTCACTGAACTCTAGTAAATCTCCTGCCATTTGCACGTTGGTATCGTCTAACAAAGAGAAATTTGCATTTTCCTGAATAAAAATAGATAGACTATCGTTTGGTAAAGAGATTCCATAGACTATTGACAACGGAGTAGACCATGAACATTTTATTGACACTTTGGATGCTAGTATTTCCTGCTTTTGCAGCCAACCCCAATGCTGCCCACCCACACAATGGCGTTGCCACAAAGTTTACCAACCCTCAAAAAGCGGTTCTGTCGGACAGTGAAAAGACAACCCTATCTCAAGGGAAAGCGGTACTTAAACAGATTCAAGAAGGCAATGGTGGTCGTGGTGTAGCTGTCTTTGATGTTGCTGCCTCCAAAGACAAGGTTTGGCAAGTCATCACATCGTTTAACAAATACCCTTCTTATATTGAGGAATTGTCTAAAACCGAACAATATGCCAAAAACGGAAATGATATCTTTGTCGATTTCGTGATTTCTTCATGGGGATTTGATGTCCAGTACTATTGTAAACACGACTATCAACCCACCAAAGGCTACATGACTTGGACCCTAGATTATTCTCGTGAAAGTGACTTGGATGATTCTACTGGGTACTGGTTGGTTTACCCATCACCCTTAGACCCCGCCAAAACGCGTGTTGAATACTCAGTAGATCTACGTATCAAAGGCTGGGTTCCAGGTTTCATTCAAACCATGCTTGCCGAAACAGGTGTGGAAAATGCCACCAAATGGGTAAAGAAAGAGGCTGAAAAGTTGTAATAACAAAAAAGTTGATATCGCTATCCTTAAAGAGATTGTACCTTGTGCAGTCTCTTTTCATTTTTTGAGAAATTGATCCGCATCTCCCAATCGTGATAAGGCTCTCACCATCTGTATCGAAGTCCACAATTCCTTTGGAAGTTCCAACAACATAGCCAACAAACGGCCCATCGAAACCACGCCTGTGTGATGATACAATCCAGTAACAAAGAGGTTGGTCACGTTTGATGGAGACCATTTCCCCAATTGAAAGGCTTGTGGATGAGGTACCACCACATCATCACGGCCATGAGAGATGTCCAACACAATTGGAAAGTGTTGCAATAATGGTTGTGGGTCAAGCCATTGGAGTTCACCATCTAAACTACCGCTCAAGCCATCCAAAAATTGATGCACTGGCTGATGCCCCCCATCTTCTACTGCGCAAAGTTTCATCCAAACCGCACGTAAGTGATGACGATCGACAGCCTTCACCAACATCTCCTGCTCCATCTCTTGATAGAGGGTCTCGGCGATTGTTCGAGTATCTTCTGGGTGTTTCAAGTGCGGTTTTTCCCAGGTATTAGCAACATAGCGATGAATATAGGTCACTAAACAATCCTTCATCGTTTGTGGTAGTTGCAATCTCTGTTCGATAAAATTCGGAAAGACACACAACAAATTCATGTATACAACCGGTAATGACAACGGATCAACCTCTACTTGTTTCACACCCTCTATTCGTCCAGTCATCGCAAAGCGCAGTGCCTCTCGCCAGTCTGCAAATCCACCAAACAAGTGAATTCGATGAACAAATCGTCCAACTTCAGGATGTCGGACCAAATGTAAACCAGCAATCGAGGAGGCCGAAATGCAAAAAACACCAAAAGAATCTTGGTGTTCACCCTGAATCATTTTCCGAAAAAAACGAGAAGCCACAACGGTTTCAGCAATTACACTGCGTGCCATGATCGATCTTTTCATTGTGGGCAGTTCTGGAATCCCGACCACAGCCCCTGCATCTGCCAACACCCGACAAAATCGATCAAGGCGTAGATCGTCTAGTCCCTCCGGCTGTAAACCGGGCAAAACCATCACCGATACGTATTGTCGTTGACTTCTATAAATCCGAAACCGAAAATCCTCAGCATCTTCTTCTGTTGCAATAGTGTGATCAGAATACACAACACCCTTAGGCGCTCTATCTTGATTACACCATGGTCCAAGCCACCACAACAATCGTTTCCAGTCCACACGCTCCCCTAAAAAACATCGAATGCAAACAAGACTTGCCGAATCGACGGTGAATGAATACCGTTAGATGCCTAACATTCATATGAGAATCTGCCATGCCGTTTGATGGAAAAAATAGCCTAATCATCTTACCGACCTACAACGAAAGACACAATCTTGAACCGATGACCCAAGCCATCTGGGACATCTTACCCGCGGTACACATTTTGGTCGTTGATGACCAAAGTCCTGATGGAACAGGACGGTTAGCGAATGCTTTATCAAAGCAAGACCAGCGACTATTCGTATTGCATCGGTGGAAAAATCGTGGACTCGGACGCGCTTATATCGATGGCTTCACATGGGCTCTACAACGTGACTACCAGAGTGTCTTTGAAATGGACGCCGACTTTAGCCATCAACCGGAGCATCTGCCCAAATTTTTGAATGCATTGTTAGACGCCGATATTGTTTTGGGATGTCGTTACATGCCCGGAGGTGGGGTTAAAGGATGGGCAACCCACAGACAGTGGCTCAGTAAATTTGGGAATTTTTACGCCAAACGACTACTCAATGTGGAGTATCGTGATTTAACGGGTGGCTTTAAATGTTTTCGTCGTAGAGCCCTTCAACAACTTGACCTCCAAGCCATTGCCTCCAATGGTTACAACTTTCAAGTTGAGGTCACCTATCAAGCACACCAAAAAGGCTTACGTATCAAGGAAGTACCGATTGTCTTTGTTGAACGTGAACAAGGTGTTTCCAAAATGAACTGGGGTATATGCTGGGAAGCCTTGACCGGTATCTGGAAATTGAGACAACAATAAGCATTCAATTGTTCCGCATTGACAGTAGACATTCCAACGGTCAATGCGTTACAATATTGTGACAGAAACACAGGGTTCTATGCAAGCCATTACCGTTCAGCATCTCAGTAAAAGTTACGGACCTTACCAAGCCGTTAAAGACATTAGCTTCACCATCGACAAAGGTGAAGTCGTTGGCTTTTTAGGTCCCAATGGTGCCGGCAAATCAACGACCTTGAAAATATTGACAGGCTATTTGGCCCCTTCAATCGGAATCGCCACCATCAACGGCATCAATGTGTTGGAAAACCCCATCCTTGCCCAACAACAACTGGGATACTTACCAGAAAACGCGCCGTTATACCCCGACATGACCGTCTATGAATACCTACAGTACATCGGTAAAGTCAGAGGATTGGGTCGGGCTGAGCGACTACACGCCATCGAAGAGATGAGTGCCCAATGCCAAATTAAAGACCGCTGGCACCAACCGATTGGGGAACTATCTAAAGGCTATCGACAACGTGTTGGACTGGCTCAGGCCTTGTTACACAATCCAGCAATTGTCATATTGGATGAACCCACCACCGGTCTGGACCCCAATCAGATTGTGGAGATGCGTCGACTAATTCGAAACATTGGCACAACCAAAACTGTGATTTTGAGCACCCACATTTTATCCGAAGTACAAGTCACCTGTGATCGGGTTTTGATCATTGACAAGGGGACACTGGTTGCCGATGGAACCGTAGAAGACATCACCTCCCAATCCCAAAGCCATCGGCATTGGAGACTGATTGTACAACGAGCCAAATTGCAACTCACCCCCAATCAAATCAGCGAACGCTTTAACCAGCTCGATGGGGTCGAACACTGCTCTATTTTGGAAAACACACCCGATGGTGAACTGGGATTTAGTCTCGTTTGTAGCCAGGATGTTCGCGCGGGTCTATTTGAGGTCGTAGTACAATCTGGTCTCACATTGTTGGAAATGAGTCCCCACAAAGATGACTTGGAATCCGTATTTCATAGACTAACGGAAGGTGCCTGATGGCATTTATTGTTGGTACCGCTGGACACATTGATCATGGAAAGACGACCCTTGTTCGTTCCTTGACCGGCGTAGATTTGGATAGTGCCCCAGAAGAAAAAGAACGTGGCATCACCATTTCCTTAGGGTTTACCAGTATGCAACTGGACGATAGCGAAATATCCTTTGTTGATGTACCTGGACACGAACGTTTAATTCGCACCATGATTGCCGGAGCCACAGGTCTTGACGCCGTGTTGTTGTGCATTTCGGCTACTGATTCAGTCATGCCCCAAACCCAAGAACACCTCAACATCTTAGACCTCTTGGGAATTGAACAGGGTCTGATTGCCATTACGATGTGTGATTTGGCCGACGAAGAAGATATTGAACTGATCACCGAAGAAATCTTTGAATTGGTTGAAGGTACTTTTTTAGAGGGCGCTCCCATCATCCAAACCAGTTCAGAAATACCGTTTGGACAAGAAGAAATCAAAAAACATCTGCAACAAATGCAAACCAACACCACCAAATTGGTTCAGCAAATGCCCTTTCGACTACCGGTAGATCGTGTATTCACCCAAAAGGGGTTTGGCACAGTGGTTACAGGTACCGCTAGAGGAATACCCCTATCGAATGGTAGCAGTGGTAACATAGTCCAAATACTTCCCGAGAACAAAACGGCCAAGATCCGCAGTATTCAACAACATGGTCGCAGTGTCGAAGTGGCAGAAAATGGACGCGTTGCTTTGAACTTATCAGGAGTTTCGGTGGACGATCTGTCTCGTGGTTCGGTCATCGTGGTACCAAACAGTATCCCTACCACACAAATCATCGACATTGCCTACCAGCATCTAGAACAGGCCACGTGTTTGGAGAATGGTGACCGCGTTCGGCTGTTGTTTGGCTCCAGTGAGGCCTTGGGTAAAGTCTATCGAATCGATGCAGAAACAGGTTTTGACAGCCAAGAAAGAGGATTTTTGCAAGTCCGATTGGATTCAGCACAAATTCTTTGTCGAGATGATAGATGTATTCTACGTCGAGAGTCACCTTTGGAAACCTTGGGTGGTGGTACAGTCGTCGATCCCTATGCACCAAAAATTCGCCAACGCAATCGTCAAATCCAAACCGCATGGCTCAACCGTATCACCCATAATGACGACATCGCTTTTGTAGAACGTTTTCAACAACGAGGACGAACCCTCCAAGAATGTCAACTGCTCGGACTCGACCTAGATGGTTCCTTCAGTTTAGGAAAACAAGTCTACTCTCCAACAATTATTGATAAATTCATCACCACAATAAATGAAACGCTCACTCAATTTCACACCAACCACCCGTTAAAAATAGGTGCTACACGGATGGAATTGACACCTGCCTTGCCATTTCTAAACAAAGAGAACTTTCAGGATCTGATTCAACAAATGCTGGAACGACAAGATATCCAAGAGAAGAATGGACGATTGCACCATCCTAATTTTACAGTGCAACTAACCAGTGCTCAACGCCAAGAAATTGACAAACGATTACAGATTTTATCCAGCAAACATTTAGAAGGACAACCACTGGCCGAATTAACAGATCTCTCAAAGTCTCTTTTGCACTATTTATTCGAAACCACACAGATTGTACGGGTGGGTAACCAAGTGCTACACCCTCAACTAGTCAACCAGTTACTCCGCCAAATACGACAACACTTCGAACACAACTCTACCCTTAACACCAGTGAATTTAAAGAGATGACACAGTTATCGCGAAAATTCTCCATTCCTTTGCTAGAATGGATGGATGAAAATCAAAAAACCCGTCGCAATGGTGATGTTCGAATCGCCGGCGGAACCCTGTCAAAGGATATATAGAATGACACGCAAATCGAATTCTTCTTTTGCCACCGTATCAACTACTTCCCGCCAGTTAGGCTTCGGGCTCTTGTGGCTGGCATCGACACCAGTCACCTCGAGACTTGCAAATGCCCAAGAAGTTACCGTCGCCAACGAACAATCTGTGGTACAAGCACCGGTATCCCAAACCTTCATTATGGTGAGCGCACCTGTAACTGCTGAAGTTTTTGTGGACAACAAACCCGCTGGACAAACGCCATTACAATTTCCAGTTGAAGCGGGTGCCCACACTGTTCGTGTAGCCGCCGATGGCTTTGATCCTTTTGTGCGCCGGGTAACGGTCATCGAAGGACAAACAGCCAATCTCAATGCAGACTTGATGGAAGGCGGTGGTACTGTTGAGTTCCAAGCCTCCGTGAGCCCAGCGACATTGGTATTGGATGACGGGGAAATGATCTTACCAATTCGATTAAATGAACTCTCTGAAGGCGACCACACGTGGACCATTCGCGCAACGGGTTATGAAAGTGCGACTGGAACCTTTACCCTCTCCAAAGGCAAAAATGTCTTTATTTATGAAAATTTGGAATCTTCCAGAGGAAAAGTGCTGATTGAAAGTAATCCCTTGGATGCCACTGTCTACATGGATGGTGAAAACATTGGTCTCACACCAATCAATATGGAGAATGTGGATTCTGGTGTACACAGTGTTCTGATCAGTAAAAAAGGGTATGCCAAAGTATTTCGGACCATGGACAACACACTCGGAAACAAAGGCATTGTCAAAGCCTCGATGAGTAAAATAGGAGCCCGTGTCAAAATCAAGACCAAAAACAAAGATGCCCAGGTTTATATTGAAGATCATTTGGTGGGTTCCGGCAAAAATGTTCGTGTTGGGTTGGTGGAACAAGGTAACTATGATGTCCGTATTGTGACTGACGGTCATAAACCTCTCCTATCGAACATTCACGTCCCGCCGTCTGGCAAAGTCAAATTTGTTGCCAACTTGATTTCCAACGAGGAATCAGGTCGACCCAGCCTCACTAAAAAAGGTGCTCAAAAATCCATCAACTGGGCATTGTGGGGTGGAGTTGCCGTTGGTTCTGCCGCGGTGGCTGGTGGCTCTGTTTTATTCATTCAATCTATGGAAACAGAAGAGGCTCCCTCAGGGGACGCCATCATCTCCCTCCCATAAAAAGACTACTTATCATCTTCGTTACCCAATTCATTAGGAACACAATCATG